>CACXHI010000186.1 GCA_902767395.1 Oscillospiraceae bacterium | reverse complement strand
CGCATCGGCTTTGACGCCGGCGGCTCTGATCGCAAGGTTTCCGCTGTCATCGACGGCAAGACTGTCTATTCCGAGGAAGTGGTCTGGCATCCCAAGACGCAGGCTGATCCGCAGTATCACTATGAGGAAATTGTCAAAGCCTTCCAGACCGCAGCGTCTAAAATGCCGCGTGTGGACGGAATCGGCGTTTCCTCCGCGGGTGTGTTTATCGGTAACGCTCCCATGGTCAGTTCTCTGTTTATTAAGGTTCCCCGTGAAAAGGAAGTCCGTAAGCTGGTTCATACCGTCTTTGACCGTGCGGCTGCTGCCATTGGAGACGGAACTGTCCCGATTGTCGTCGCCAACGACGGTGACGTGACTGCTCTGGCCGGTGCGATGGGCCTCGGAGCAACCGCAGTTATGGGCATGGCGATGGGCACCTCAGAGGCTGTCGGCTATGTGGACCGTAAGGGCAACGTGCTTGGCTGGTTCAACGAGTTGGCTTTTGCGCCCGTGGATCTCTCCGAAAATGCAATGATGGATGAATGGTCCTACGACATCGGAGTGGGCTGCAAGTATTTTTCGCAGGACGCCGTCATCAAACTCGCCCCCGCTGCGGGAATTAAGCTTGACGAAAGCTTGACGCCCGCAGAAAAGCTGAAGGTCGTACAGGAGCTGATGGAAGCAGGCGACGCGCGTGCCGTCAAGATTTTTGAGTCCATCGGATGCTATCTGGCACATACGATGGAGCTTTACTCCATGTTCTACGACGTCGAACACATGATCGTTTTGGGGCGCGTCATGTCCGGCAAGGGCGGAGATACCATCCTCGCGGAGTGCAAGCGCATCATGGCGGTGGAATATCCTGCTCTGGCTCAGAAGATGAACGTCATGCTGCCGGATGAGAAGA
This sequence comes from Oscillospiraceae bacterium, assembly GCA_902767395.1. Lineage (GTDB taxonomy): Bacteria > Bacillota > Clostridia > Oscillospirales > Oscillospiraceae > JAFRPC01. The sequence goes on along the minus strand of CACXHI010000186.1, from coordinate 4,361 downwards.
CCCGCAGAGTCGGTCAGGCGGTCGCGGCCGCGAGCTTGCCCTGACGGACGCCATATCACGGAACCGTACCCAGAATCAATTTCCAGTGACTTCATTCTGTGTACGGGATGTTGGAGGATCATTATGAATTTTAAGAATGCTTTTATCTACACGGAGGAGTTTCGTTTCGTTCACGGCGGTTTTTCCGTAGAGGAAGGAAGGTTCTGCGACGTACTGCTGGAGAAGCGCGACGCTGTCGATCTCGGCGGCGCATACGTCATTCCCGGCTTGATTGACGTCCACAACCACGGCAACTCCAACGCCGATTTTTCGGACGGCTCCTATGAGGGAGACGTCAAAATGGCCCGCTATCTGGCCAGCGTCGGCGTGACAAGCTTCGCGCCGGCGACTATGACGTTGCCGTACGCTGTCATTGCCAAGGCGCTTGAGGCGGGTCTGCGGCTGCACAAGGCTCCGGCCCCCGGTTGCGCCCGTCTGCTTGGCGTTCAGATGGAAGGCCCCTTCTTCTCGGAAAAGAAAAAGGGCGCGCAGAACGGCGAGTATCTCCGTCTGCCGGACTTTGCGGCCTTTCAGTCGCTCTACGACGGTAGCGAGGGCCTGATTTCCATCGTTGACCTCGCACCCGAGCTGGAGGGCTCCGTCGAATTCGTGGAGCAGGCGAAAAAGCTCTGCACGGTGTCCATTGCCCACACGGATTCGGACTACGAACACGCGAAGGCGGCAATCGACGCCGGAGCCACGCACTTGACCCACCTCTACAACGCCATGCCCCCCATCCATCACAGGAAGCCGGGCGTGATCGGTGCGGCCTCTGAGAACGCCGCCGTTTCCGCCGAGGTCATCTGCGACGGAATTCACGTCCATCCTTCTTCGATTCGCATGGCGTTCCGACTCTTCGGCGCGGATCGGATGGTCCTGATCTCTGACGCCCTGCGCTGCTGCGGAATGCCCGACGGCGAGTATGAGCTTGGCGGGCAGCAGGTTTTCCTTGCGCAAAATGTGGCGCGGCTTGCAGACGGCACGATTGCTGGTTCCGCCACGAATCTCTATGACTGTATGCGCAACGCTGTCCGCTTCGGGATTCCGAAGGAGGATGCAATTCGCGCCGCGACGTGGAATCCTGCCAGACAGATTCATGCGCTGGACCGTGTGGGGTCGATTTCCAACGGCAAGCTGGCAGATTTTGTCGTCTGCGATGCAGAACTGAACCGGGAGGCTGTCTATCTCGGCGGTAATCTATTGTAATCATGGACCAAGGTTCCAAATTCTGATAGGAGAAATGAATGATGAAAAAAATCTTCGCACTGATTCTTGCTGCTGCTCTGCTCCTGAGCTTCTGCGCCTGTTCGACGGGCAATTCCGCTTCTTCGACTGGGAGCGAGTCCGCGCAGCCCACAGCCTCTGTCCCTGCCCTGACTGCGGAGTCGGCGGGCACCGACGCATCCGATCCCACCTCCACGGACGCAGACGAGACCAAAGCACCCGAGACCACGGAAGCTGTGACAACTGCACCGTCGTTGGATGAAACAAAGCTTGATCTGAACGTCTATTCTTTGAAGGGGCCGACCTCAATGGGACTGGCTATGCTGCTGGAAGACAGCAAGAACGGAAAGACCTTTAACACCTACCATTCGACGATGTGCACCGGCGCGGACGAGGTGACAGCTGCTCTGGTGAGCGGAGAGGCGGACATTGCGCTTCTGCCTGCGAACGCCGCAGCAACGCTTTATAACAAGGCTGGCGGTTTTTCTGTCATTGGCATCAATACGCTTGGCGTGCTCTACGTGGTGGAGAACGGGGACACCGTTCATTCGATCAAGGATCTGCTTGGCAAGACCGTCGTTCTGACCGGAAAAGGGACGACGCCGGAATATGCGCTGCGCTTCCTCCTTGACGCCTATGACATTGAGGATCAGGTCACACTGGAATTCAAATCCGAGGCGCAGGAGGTTGTGGCCGCGATGAGCGAGGATACGACCGCAATCGGACTCTTGCCCCAGCCGTTCGTCACCGCCGCGCTTGCACAGAATGAAAAGCTCCGGATTGCCGTGAGCCTTCAGGATGAGTGGACACAGTACACGCAGGAAAGCTCTCTGGTGACCGGCGTGACCGTCGTTCGCAAGGAGGTTTTGGAGGAATATCCCTCCCAGATTGCCACCTTCATGAAGGAGGCCGCGTGGAGTGTAAGCCGTGTCAATGACCATCCCGAACAGGCTGCTCCGTTGATCGAGCAGATGGGAATCGTTGCCAAGGCTCCCTTGGCGCAGAAGGCCATTCCTTACTGCAACCTCGTCTCCATCACCGGCACTGAGATGAAAACCCTTCTGTCCGGCTATCTCCAGACCCTCTTTGACCAGAACCCGAAGGCGGTTGGCGAGGCCTTGCCCGACGACGCTTTCTATTACACGGGAGAATAAACCATGAAGCCTGCCAATCCATCCCACCGCTTTCTCCGGGGACTGCTTGTTGCCCTGTTCTGGCTTGGGGTTTGGCAGGCTTCCTCTATGCTTGTGGGAAAGCCGGTGCTGTTTGCCTCTCCGCTGGATACGCTTGGTTCCCTCTTGCGGATGCTTCCGACAGCCGGATTTTGGCAATCCGTGGGCGGCTCGCTCTGTCGTGTTGCCCTCGGCTTCCTGCTTGCTCTGATTCTGGGACTGGCGATTGGAATTCTCGCTTTCCGTTTTTCTGTTCTTCGCGCCCTGCTTGCGCCGCTTCTGACGCTGGTGAAAACCGTCCCCGTGGCTTCCTTTATCATCCTGATTCTGGTTTGGTTTGGCGCAAGCGAGCTGACGGTGATTGTCTCCTTTCTGATCGTCTTTCCGCAGATTTTCTTCGCCACAGTGAGCGGCCTATCCTCCGCAGACGGCGAGCTGCTGGAAATGGCTCGCGTGCTCCGCGTTCCCGGCGGACGGATCGCGTGGAGAATCTACCGTCCGTCCATGATGCCGTATCTTCTCGGCGCTTGTACCTCCGGACTCGGCATGAGCTGGAAGGCCGGAATCGCCGCCGAGGTCATCGGAACGCCTCTGCACTCCATTGGGGAGCAGATGTATCTCGCAAAGGTCTATCTTGCAACGCCGGAGCTGTTTGGGTGGACGCTGACCGTGATTGTGCTGAGCCTTTTGTTTGAAAAGGCCGTGCTTGGCATACTGAGAAGGGTGGGACGTTGAGATGGAGCTTCCGATTCGCAATCTGTGCCACAGCTTTGGGGACAAGGTGATTTTTCAAGATTTCAACCTGACCCTGCAAATCGGCGGACTCTACGGCCTGACTGCCCCCTCGGGACGTGGAAAAACAACGCTTCTGCGAATTCTGATGGGGCTCATTCCGCCGGACAGCGGGAGCATCCCCACCAACGTACGGTATTCGGCGGTCTTTCAAACGGACCGTCTTCTTCCCGGTGCAACCCCTGTTACACAGCTTCTTTTCGTTCGCGGCGGAAAAGCGGATCGGGAAGCTGCGCGCGAATTTCTGTCCGCCCTGCTGCCTTCTGACAGCCTTTTGCAACCCATAGAGACGCTTTCCGGCGGAATGCAGCGGCGCGTTGCAATCGCACGGGCCCTCTGGGCTGAGAGCGATTGTATCTTAATGGACGAGCCCTTTACCGGGCTGGACGCGGACACGCTGCATCAAACCGCTGCGTTTATTCTTGCAAAGCGGCAGGGGAGAACCCTTCTGCTCTCGACCCACCAAAAGGAACTGCTTCAAGCCTATCCGTTCCAATGGCTGACGCTTTAGCAAAGCTCCAAAAGGAACGCTGCCCCAACGTTTTTCCGTTGAGACAGCGTTCTTGGCTTATTTAGCGGGTTCCGTGAAAACATAGTACGTACCGTCAGACCCACGTTGGATCGTAATCAGAAGGTGGGTTTGCAGCACATTGTCCCAGTAGATGGAATAGTCAACCGAACAACTGTTGGAAAGACTGAGTTGGTCTGTGATGTCAATCCGGTCGCTGCCGTAGAGCAGGATGATTCTTCCGTTCTCTTCTTCCACCTGATTCAACTGCATCGTCATACCCAGAGACTGCCCGTCTTCGGAAGAATGGTATCGTTCAACGGAAAGAAGCTCTCCGGTTTCGTTGGTCTTTGCAGCAATGAACTCATAGTCCGTGGGATCTGCTTCCATCAGCATCAATTCGTTTTTGTTCTCGTCTGTCATTTGCGTAATCCGTGGGTCGCCCGCAGTAATCGGCTCACCATTGAGCCACATTCTGAGTTCATTCAAAATGACACCGTTTGTAGCGGCGTTTGCCACAAGGACAAATGCAGTCAAGACCGCAAGGACGGCAGCCGTAACGCCGATGAAGCGAAGTGATCTGTGCTTTTTTTGCCCAACTGACTCTTCGCTGTGAAGAAGCTTCT
>CACXHI010000185.1 GCA_902767395.1 Oscillospiraceae bacterium | reverse complement strand
CCGGTGTAAACAAGCTTCTTTTCCATTGTAATAACTCCTTTGATATTGTTATTTTTGATTTGTTTCCTATCTGAGATTCAGCTCGCGCTGCAGCTCCATGTTTTGATCCAGCACCTTCTCCGCCATGGTGGTGCGGTGGTCGACCAGCTTATGGGCCAGCTCCGCGTCGTCCACGGCGAGAATCTGCGCCGCGAGAATGGCCGCGTTGACGCCGCCATTGATCGAAACCGTCGCCACAGGAATGCCGGACGGCATCTGCACCGTGGAGAGCAGGGCGTCCAACCCTTCCAGACAAGGTCCGGTGCAGGGCAGCCCGATCACTGGCAGCGTGGTGTTCGCGGCAATGGCCCCGGCGAGATGCGCCGCCATGCCTGCGGCGGCAATAATCGCGCCGAAGCCGCGTCCACGACACTGCTGTGCAAACTCCGCCGTCTCACCGGGAGTCCGATGCGCGGAAAGAATGTGAACCTCGTAGGGAATTCCCAGCTCCTTGAGCGTGTTCATGGCCTTTTGTACGATGGGAAGATCGCTCTTGCTTCCCATCACAATTCCGATAGCTTTCATGTTCTTCTCCTTCTAATTCGGGAAATCGTCATTTTCGTCCAAGTCAAACTCAGAGGCTGGCCTTCGTCTCGCAGTAAATGCAGCGGTAGACCTTCTCCTCCGGATCGGTCAGGCGGAAAATATGGGGAAGCTCCTGCTCGGTAGAGGAAATGCAGCGGGGGTTCTTGCAGAAAATCACGTCCCGCAGCGTCAGCGGCATCTCAATGGCGCGCTTTTCGACCAGCGTTCCCTGCCGGATGATATTGACGGTGGCGCCCGGGTCCACGTAGGCAATCACGTCCAGATTGACCGGAATATCCGCGTCGATCTTGATGATGTCCTTCTTGCCCATTTTCTGACTCGTCACGTTTCGGATAATGGCCACGGAAAGGTCTGTCTCGTCGAGCTTGAGCAGCTGATAGAGCTTCATGCCCTTGCCCGCGGTGATGTGGTCGATGACCACGCCGTTCTGAATGGCGTCAATGTTCATAACGTACCGGCCTCCTTGAGAAGTTTGAGAATCAGAGCCATGCGCATAAACTTGCCGTTGAGCACCTGCTTGAAGTAGCAGGCACGGGGATCGTCGTCAATGGCAACGCTGATTTCGTTGACTCTGGGCAGGGGGTGGAGAATCGCAAGATCCTGCTTTGCGTTTTTAAGCTTGTCTGGGGTGAGAATATAGCTGTCCTTCAGACGCAGGTAGTCTTCCTCGTTGAAAAAGCGTTCGCGCTGCACGCGGGTCATATAGAGGATATCCAGTTCAGGCATGGCAGACTCCAGATCGGTCGTCTGGACGTAGGGGACATTGTGCTGCTTGAGCACGTCGCGCTTGACGTAGCTGGGAACCTTCAGCTCCTCCGGGGAGATCAGAACGAACCGGTTGCCGGGATACCGGGACATGGCGTTGATGAGCGAGTGTACCGTGCGTCCGAACTTCAGGTCGCCGCAAAGGCCGATGGTCAGGCCGTCGAAGCGGCGCTTCTCACGCCAGATGGTGAGAAGGTCGGCCAGCGTCTGGGTCGGGTGGCAGTGACCGCCGTCACCGGCGTTAATCACGGGCACCGAAGCGTTGGTCGCCGCAACGTAGGCCGCGCCCTCCTTGGGATGGCGCATGGCAATGATGTCCGCATAGCAGGAGACGGTCTTGGCCGTATCCGCCACGCTCTCGCCCTTGGCGGCGGAGGAGGACATGGCGCTGGACACGGAAATGACGTGTCCGCCCAGCTCATACATGGCGGCCTCAAAGCTCATGCGGGTACGGGTTGAGGGCTCAAAAAACAGGGTGGCCAGCTTTTTTCGGTCACAGGCGTGGGCATACTTGTCGGGGTTGGCAATGATGTCCTCCGCAGTCGCAACAAGCTCTTCCAGCTCCTGCGCGCTCAGATCCACAATGTCGATCACACTTCGTTTCATTTGGTACCTCCTATCCAGCTTTCATCCGAGGGATTGTCACGGAACGCCAGCAGGCGTTGGACGTCCTCGGGTTTAATATAGCCCTCCTGGGCCGCGACTGCCGCGATGCAGTCAAAGTTTGTGAGAGAAATGTTCTTTACGTTGGCCTCCGCCAGCCGCTCCAGCCCGCGCTTCATTCCGTAGGTAAAGATGGACACAACGCCGAGCACCTCAGCCTGCGCTTCCCGCAGGGCCTCCACAACGTCGATGACGCTGCCGCCGGTGGAAATCAGATCCTCAACCACAACGACCTTCTGACCCGGCAGGAGCTTGCCCTCGATGCGGTTCTGCCGCCCGTGATCCTTGTTGCTGCTGCGAACGTAGCCCATAGGCAGACCCATAAGGTGGCCCACAATGGCGGCATGGGCGATTCCGGCGGTGGAGGTTCCCATCAGAACCTCCACGTCCGGGTAGTTCTCCCGGACAAGCTGGGCCAGACCGTTTTCCACGTGGGTGCGAACCTCGGGCGCAGTCAGGGTGAGGCGGTTGTCACAGTACACCGGGCTCTTAATCCCGGAAGCCCACGTGAAGGGTTCTTCGGGGCGGAAAAAAACAGCTTTGATGGAGAGCAGGTCGGTTGCGATTTGTGTGCTAAGATCCATATCGTTGTCCCCTTTCAATTCGGATTTTTTTCTAATAAGTGTCGGTCGATCAGCCGATAAACTCGGCACAGCAGCGCGCATAGGCAGCCACGGGGTCCGCCGCTGCCGTGATCGGACGACCGACCACGATATAGTCGGATCCGATCTCCTTGGCCTGTGCCGGGGTCATCACACGCTTCTGGTCGCCCTTGTCGCCGTCGGCAAAACGGACGCCGGGCGTGACGGTCAGGAAGGACGCGCCGCAGACGCTGTGAACCCGCTCCGCCTCCAGCGGGGAGCAGACCACGCCGTCAAGACCGGCGTTCTTGGCGTTCAGGGCATAGGACATGACAACCTTCTCCATCGGCTCATGGATCAGCAGATCCCGCTCCATCGCCTCCTGGCTCGTAGAGGTGAGCTGGGTCACGGCAATCAGCAGAGGGCGCGTTCCGTCGGGGCGGGTCAGACCCTCCAGCGCGGCGCGCATCATTTCCGTCGTTCCGGCGGCGTGCAGATTGCAAATATCCACGTCGAGGCCGGACAGAACGGCCATCGACTTTTTCACAGTGTTGGGAATGTCGTGGAGCTTGAGATCGAGGAAGATTCGATGTCCGCGCGCCTTAATTTTGTGCACAATCGACGGTCCCTCCGCATAGAACAGCTCCATGCCGATTTTTACGAAGGGCTTCTTTCCCTGAAACTGATCGAGAAAGGCCAGCGTTTTCTCCTCGCTCGGAAAATCACAGGCGATAATGACGTCCTTACCCATTCTTGTTTCCTCCTGTCAATTCTTTCAAACTATCAATTCCGTAACGCGCCATTGCCTCGGGCAGGGCGCGAATGATATCCCGGCAGGCAAAGGGGTCCACCAGATTCGCAGCGCCCACCTCAACCGCCGTCGCGCCCGCCATGAGCATTTCCAGCACGTCCTCGGCAGAGCTGACGCCGCCCATCCCGACCACCGGGATCTTCACCGCGCGCGCGG
>CACXHI010000184.1 GCA_902767395.1 Oscillospiraceae bacterium | reverse complement strand
TGTGAACGAGCCTCTGATGATCGACGGGAAGGAAGTTACCGCATCTGCGGAATTCACGCCCACCGAAGCCGAAGGATACGTGGACATCGAGTTTACGTTCTGCGGTCTCGGCTTGAACGGACGCTCTCTCGTCGCCTTTGAGACGTTGAGCCGTGACGGGATCGAGCTTGCCGTCCACGCGGATATCGACGATACAGAGCAAACCGTAACGTTCACAAAGCCGGAAATCTCCACTACTGCAACAGTCAACGGTGGCAAGCAGGCTACAGTTGCGAAGCGAATCACGCTGATCGACGCCGTAGCGTATCAGGGACTCGTTCCCGGCAAGGAATACGTCCTCAAGGGCATCCTGATGGACAAGGCCACAAACAAGCCCCTCCTGATCGACGGCAAGGAAGTCACAGCCGAGGCAAAGCTGATTCCGACCTCAGAAAAGGGTGTCACAGAGATGGAGTTTATCTTTGACGCATCTTCCCTTGGCAACAAGGAGATTGTTGTTTTCGAGGCCCTATATCGCGGCGATACGCTCGGCGATACGCTGATTGCCGAGCACGCAGACATTCAGGATAAGGGACAGACCGTATCCTTCGTCCCCGACACGCCGAAGATTCCCAAGACTGGCGATGATGGCACTGTGGGCCGTCTCCTCTGGGGCGGAGGGCTTTTCTTTTCTGGCCTGACGCTCCTTGTGGAGCTGCTTCGCAAGCGTCGCCGTAGAAACACCGCAGAGTAAACTTTACATTAGGAAGGCGGCCCTTCGGGGCCGTCTTCCTTCGTAAGAAAGGTTGTGGCATGAAAAATAGACGATTTGTTTTTTTCTTGATGCTTGCCTTCGCGTTGATCCTGATCGGCCTATGGATTCTTTTTTCGCCTTTCATCAATCGCGAAATACAACTTCTTCGCGCCGATAAAGATGTGCAGTCGTTTCTCGTCGTCAGAGATCAGACTGCAGCAGAGAAACCGTCGCGTGTTATTCCAAAGAATTCCGGGACTCGGCACACATCCGGCGATTCTTATGGAGCTGCTCCAGACGCTTCTTCAACTGCGTCAACCGAAACACAGTCGGAACCGGTGGATGGATCGGGGCTGCTTGCCGCCATGCGCACCTATAATGACCAAATCTATCAGGAGGCGCAGCCCGGGCAGTTTGCCGCAGAGCCGTTTACTGCACAGGTGCTGGATTTGCAGTCCTTTGGACTGGAAACGGAAGTTGTAGGGGTTCTTGAGATTCCCCGAATGGAGCTGATAGAGCCGGTGTTCCTCGGAGCGACCGATGCACACCTTAATAGAGGCGCTGCGCAGCTCTCCTTTTCCTCCATGCCCATCGGCGGTCTCAACACAAACTGTGTGATTGCCGGTCACCGTGGCTGGCTCGGCGCACTGCACTTTCGGCACATTGAGTTGCTGAAGGAGGGCGACAAAATCTATCTGACAAACCTATGGGATCGGCTGGTCTATCGCGTGGAGGAGATTATGATTATCAACCCGTGGGATCTCAATCATCTACTGATCCAGCCCGGACATGACCGGCTCACGCTCGTCACCTGCCATCCATACGGCAGCGGCGGCAGGTATCGCTATGTTGTCGTGTGCGAAAGAAATACTAAGGAGGACTGACCATGCAAGAAGTTGAACAGGAAATTGGCCGCCAGTTCGTGATCGTGCTGAAAGGCGCGGCCAGGCTGACGCCGAAGCTGGTGGCAAAGGCCATGAAAACTACGGCCCAGCACAGCAAAACTATCAAAAGAATCAATGGCCGTCACAACAACAAAAAAGGCCAGAAGCACGGGAAAATGACTGTGAAGGAGCTCGCCGCCAAGGACAAGGGGATGACCTCTATCGAGCTTCACGATCAGAGCTTCCGGGAGTTCAGCCGGATTGCGAAGAAGTATGGGATCGACTTTGCCCCGTTCAAAGTCAAGGGCGAGAAAAAGTTTATGATCTTCTTCAAGGCCCCCGATACTGATGCCATGACTGCCTGTGTGGAGGAATACACCAAAAAGCAGGTGAAGAAGGCGGCAAGGGAAAAACGTCCCTCTGTGCTCCAGAAGCTGAAGGACATCCGGGCAGGAATCACCAACCCCGCGAGAACGGCGGAGCGGCATAAGGAGCCGGTACTGTCATGAACGATCTCGCAAGGAAGCTGCTTATGGCGGCTCCATATCCGCTCTTTGGCTTGGGCGTCACGAAGCTGTCTCAATCTGTTCGTCTTGCCCCCGAGCCGTGGCTGCTCCACATCACCGAGGGCTTTGATCTTGCCCTTCAACGCTTCGGCCCGAGTTTTCACCCAACGGACCTTACAATCGGCATTGCTGCCGGAGCCGGTCTTTGGCTGGTGTATTACATCAAGTCGAAGAACGCGAAGAAGTTCCGTACCGGGCAGGAACACGGCTCTGCCCGCTGGGGAACCAGGGCAGACATTAAGCCATACATGGACCCTGACCCGCGAAACAACTTGATCCTGTCCGCAACAGAAAGCCTTACCATGAACAACCGTCCGAAGAAACCCAAGTATGCCAGGAATAAAAACGTGCTGGTCATCGGCGGCTCCGGCTCCGGCAAAACGAGGTTTTTCCTGAAGCCGAACCTGATGCAATGCATGTCGGAAAAATACCCAACCTCGTTTGTGGTCACAGACCCGAAGGGCTCCGTTGTGGTCGAATGCGGCGAGCTGCTGCGGCGGCGAGGTTACCGCATCAAAATCTTCAACACGATCAATTTCAAAAAGAGCATGCACTATAATCCCTTTGCCTACATCCATTCGGAAAAGGATATTCTGAAGTTGGTCACGGTGTTGATCGCAAACACAACGGACAAATCGAAAACAGGCGGAGATGAATTTTGGACCAAGGCCGAGAAGCTCCTCTACACCGCGCTGATCGCCTATCTCTACTATGAAGCCCCTGTCGAGGAACAAAACTTCGGGACCCTGATTGAGCTGCTGAACTCCATGCAGGTGCATGAGGACGATGAAGGCGCGGTTGACCCCGTTGACATACTTTTTGAAGAGCTGGAAAAGCGCGATCCGCGTCACTTCGCTGTCCGGCAGTACAAGAAGTATAAGCAGGCCGCAGGAGCCACGGCAAAATCCATTTTGATTTCGTGCTCCTCCCGTCTTGCCCCGTTTGACATTCAGGAGGTTCGGGATATTACAGCTTATGACGAGCTGGAGCTGGACACCCTGGGCGATCAGAAAACGGCCCTGTTCCTGATGATGAGCGACACGGATGATACCTTCAATTTCCTGCTGGCCATGGCCTACACCCAGCTTTTTAATCTTCTGTGTGAAAAAGCTGATGACGTTTACGGCGGCCGGCTCCCGGTTCATGTGCGCTGCCTTATTGATGAAGCGGCAAACATCGGGCAAATCCCCAATCTGGAAAAGCTTGTCGCCACAATCCGAAGCCGGGAGATTTCGTGTGCGATCATCCTGCAAGCTGTCTCCCAGCTCAAAACGCTGTATAAGGACGCTGCCGATACGATCATCGGTAATATGGACACGGAGATATTCCTCGGCGGCAAGGAGCAGACCACGCGAGAGAACCTGAGCAAAGACCTGGGAAAAGAAACCATTGACACCTTCAACACCGGCGAAAGCCGCGGACAGAGCATGAGCTACAGCCTCAACTACCAAAAAGCCGGTCACGATCTTATGAGCCGTGACGAGCTGGGAGTTATGGACGGCGGCAAATGTATCGTTCAGATCCGCGGCGTTCGCCCTTTTTTTTCGGACAAGTATGACATAACCAAGCATCCGCTCTACCCGGAAACATCGGATGCCGACCGCAGAAATGCCTTCGACATCGAGGCGTTTCTTAATGGAAAGCTGAAGCTCCTTAAAAACGACACCTATGAAGTTGTTGAAATAGACGTGTCTGAGGAGCCGGAAGAATAAACCTAACACATGATTATAGGAGGATAATATCATGGCATTTTTCAACTCTGCAATCGACGTTCTGAAGACTATCGTGATCCTGATCGGCGCCGGCGTCGGCGTCATGGGCCTGATCCATCTGATGGAGGGCTATGGCAACGACAACCCCGGTGCCAATGCTCATGTACGGTAAGGAAGCAAGCAACCGAAAACAAGAGATAGACCGCCAGCACTACAC
>CACXHI010000183.1 GCA_902767395.1 Oscillospiraceae bacterium | reverse complement strand
TGCGGTACGTCAGCGCCGAGGGCAAGCGGGCTGTGACCCGCTACCGCGTGCTGGCGCGCGGCCCGATCTGCCGTCTGGAGCTGCGCCCCATCACCGGCCGCACCCACCAGCTCCGCGTCCACTGCGCCCATCAGGGCTTCCCCATCGTCGGAGACCCCCAATATGGGACGGGGTTCCCGGCGCGGCATTTCGGAGAGAATGTAGGGACAAGCATTGCTTGTCCGCACGGAACGACACGCGCAAGCGAATCGGCGGACGAGCAATGCTCGTCCCTACAGGATCAATCGGGCGGTGGTCAGCGGCTGGTTGCGCGGCGGATCACCCTGCCGCATCCGATGACCGGGGAGCGCATCACCGTCGTTTCGCAAATCGAGCTGTAACCGGCTGAATCACACTTGGGCGCTGTGCAAGCCTTTGCACAGCGCCCAAGTCGGTTGTTTGAGATTCCCTGTTTTGAGATTCCCTGTTTTTTCAAATCCTGCGCGGGTTCCAAATGTGGAGCGCAATCAGGACAAAAATCGGATAAAGCACGCCGCTGACGCTGAGCTTCATCAGGTAGCCGAGGAAGGGGAAGCTCCATGCGGTTGAGAAAATGAGCGAATAGAAGGGGACGAGGAAGAAATGGAGCAGGAGATAGACGAACATGATGAAGATCAGAAGCTCCCGTCCGTAGAGCTGCCTGCAACAGAGCAAGCCCCAAGCCGCCAGTGCCAGCACCGCCAGCGGGACGAAGACCAGCGCAGGGTCAAACCAGTGGGAAAACGCCAAGCTCGGCACATTGAAGGGAACCAGCCAATTCAGCCACGGCCCGACCTCTGCAAAAGAATGCAGCAGCGTCACTGCCAGTCCGAAGAGCAGCAAAGCGAGGGTCAGCCATTTGCCAAAGCGAAACCGTCTTTGAAACTTTTTCGTAATTTCCGGGTTCATAAAATTCTCCTTTGGATCCGTCAAGTGTGCCTTTTTGACCGACATACACAGGAATGGTTGTCTCCGTGCTCCCTGTCAAGCCGCAGAAGGAAGAAAACCTTCTCTTTTCAGGCAACACCTTCCGAGAAAAAGCCACACGTTTTTCAGCTCAATCCAGCACGTTTTCCGGCTTGATTGTATCGTTCTGGGCGGTGGTTGCGAAGTAGACGTCCAGCAGGGCGCGGGCAATGTTGCCGAGGCTGCCGCCCTGCGCGCCCTTTTCGACGTAGATTGCAATCGCCACCTGCGGATCGTCGGCGGGGGCGTAGCAGACGAAGGAGGCGTGGTCGGAGCCGGGGGAGCCGTGCTGGGCGGTGCCGGTCTTGGCGCAGACTGCCACGGGATAATCCCCGAGGGCGCTGTGCGCCGTGCCGTTGCTGGCGCTCACCGCCAGACGCATACCGCTTGTGTAGACCTGATAGGCCTCGTCGGTGATCTCCAGCCGGGAGGCGACGGTCGGCTTGCTCTCATAGAGCAGCTTCTGATAGTCCGCCGAGATGATGCGGTTCAGGAAGGTCGCCTTGTAGCGCACGCCGCGGTTGGCGAGGGCCGCCGTATAGACCGCAAGCTGCATCGGGGAGAAGCGGTTGTCCGACTGACCGATTGCCATGGAAATCGTGTCGCCGGCGGTGAAAACCTGGAAGCTCGGATCCTTGTAGAGGGCCTTCTTGCTCTCGGGATTGGCGCGCCAGCCCTTGGTTTCGGCCAGCTCCACGCCGGTTGCCTCCCCAAGCCCCAGCGCCTTGGCGGTCTTGTCCATCCGCTCCCAGCCGATGCGGCGGCCAACCTCGTAGAAGAAGCAGTTGCAGGACACCATGAGCGCCTGCGCGCAGTCAATGACGCCGTGGGTCAAGCCGGTGGAGGTATAGTAATAGCAGGCGGGCTGGTAGTCGTCGTAGTAGTCGTAGATGCCCTTGTCCTCCACCGTGGTATATTGGGAGATAATCCCGCTGTTCAGCGCGGCAATGGCGGTGGACATCTTATAGGTGGAGCCGGGGGGATAGGCCTGCATCAGAGCCCGGTTCAGCAGGGGGGAATACTCCTCCTGCACCAGCTCGTTGTAGTCCTTGGAGAAGGTTGCAAGGTTGAAGGTCGGATAGGAGGCGGAGGCCAGCACCCCACCGGTTTTCACGTCCAGCATGACGACGGCTCCGCCCTCGGCGTCCTTGCCCTCCAACTTGGAGCCGACGCCGTTCTCGCGCAGATTCAGGATATAGCTTTTCAGCGTCTCCTCCGCGACCGTCTGATAGTTGAGATCCAGCGTGGTCTCCACGTTGGCGCCGGCCTTCGGCTCGACGGCGTAGTACTGGGCTATGATGTTGCCCGCGCGATCCACCGTGGTGCGGAGCACGCCGTCGGTGCCGTGGAGCTGTTCCTCAAAGGCCTTTTCCAGCCCGTCCTTGCCCACGAAGGCGTCCATGGCATAGTCCTTTTCCTTGTAGATTTCCCACTCCTCGGGGCTCATGGCGGCGATGCGGCCCAGAATGTGGGCGGCATAGGAGGTGTTATACTCACGGACGGTGCTGGCCTGTACCTGCATTCCGGGCGTGTTCAGCTCCATGAGCGCGGCAAGCTGAACCGCATCCACGTCGGACAGAAGGGTATAGGTGGACAGAGAGCAGTAGTTGCGCAGATCCAGCTCGTAGCGCAGACCCAGCACGTCGCGCACGGCCTCGTCGGACCAGTCGTTGGGGATGCGGAAGCGGGTGCGCATGAGCTTGATGAGCTGGGCGGCGGACATGTCGGAGTCCCATTTGTTCTGGCGCAGGAACTCGCGGAAGTGGTTGTTCCAAGCGTCGGAATAATTTGCCGTCTCATATTCATAGGGCTTGACGCGGGTGACGGGGAGGTGATCCACGAAGTCGATGTGCAGCTCCCGCCCGAGCTGCACCAGCTGGCGCAGGCTCTCGTTGGGCGAGGACGAATTGAACAGGGCGTAGCCCGAGATCGTCAGATTGTAGCTGGCCCGGTTGGAAACCAGCACGTTGCCGTTGCGATCCAGAATCTCTCCCCGCGCCGCAGTCACCCGGGTATCGTAGGTGTAGGTTCCCGCCGCGGAGTTGCTTTTGCGCTCCGTGACGACCTGCAGCTGGATCAGCCGATAGACGTAGGCGCCGATCAGAAGGCCGAAGACCGTCAGAAACAGACCCAGCCGAAGCTTGACGTTATAACGCATCTCGCACCCCGATTCTGCTGATGCACTTGACCAGCGGGTATTGGATCGGCAGGAAGGCCATAGACAGTGCCACACCGGGCAGCAGAATACGCCAATAGTTGTCCAGCGCCACGGTGGGAGGCAGAATCAGCTTGAACACGAAGATGATCGAGGCGTTGAGCAGACACACGCCGAAGGCGCACAGGGCTGTGGGCAGAAAGCGGAGGGTCAGCACCGCCCGGCACAGCACCGCCGAGAGAATGGCCCCCACGGGCAGAATCGCCACGGAAAGGTTGCCGTAGTCCGCGCCGGAAAAGCACCAGAGCAGGGCCGTGACGATGGCGTAGATTCCGCCCCGCTCCGGGCCCTCCCGGACGCAGACGCAGACGATCAGCACCGGCAGCGGCGTCGGCTTGATGCGCAGCTGCGTCGTCCGGGACAGCACCACCGTTTGCAGCAGCAGGGTCAGCAGGGTAAGCAGGCCGTAGAGCGACCATTTCAAGATCCCAAGCCACTGATTTTTCGTCAGGTGAAAGTGTTTGAGCATGGAGGATCCTCACTGATTGTCATACTCGGTGATAATGAACACCTGTTCCAGCTCGTCCAGCTCGGCAGCCGGGCGGAGCAGGGCGTATTTTGCCACGCCGGTCTGGTCGAAGTCGGCGTCGGTGATATAGCCGATGATGAGCCCACGGGGGTAGACCGTGGAGCCGGTGGTCAGGACCTGATCGTTGTTGCGCAAAACGGAATCCGTTGGCAGATAGTTCATCCGAAGCAGGCCCTGAGAGCCGGTGGCGAGGGCGCCCTCCACCACGCCGTTGTAGCCCGTCGAGGCCACGGTGGCGGAGATGCCGAGGGCGGAATCCAGCACCGTAGTGACGGTGGCCCAGTTCGGCCCGGCCTCGGTGACAAGGCCGACCACCTGCCCGTATTCGGTGATGGCAACCAGCCCCTCATGGACGCCGGCGTTCGTGCCCTTGGCGATGGTAAAGGCGCTCTTCCAGCTGCTGTCCACCCAGGAGATGATGTAGGCCGGAACCGGCGGCTTGTAGTCCTCATGCTCCTCCATCAGGCCCAAAAGACGGTGCAGACGCTCGTTCTCCCGCTGGAGCGAGTCGGCGCTGCGCACGTCCTCCTCCATCTCGACGATCCGGTCCTTGAGCGCCTTGTTTTCCGCCTCAAGAGATTCATATTTGAAAATGTAATCGTAGTAGCGCTCCGCCTGCCGCACCAGCCCGCTGGCAGCGGAGCGGAAGGGGGTCAGCATGGTCTGGATCAGGCTCTCCCCCGGACGGGCCGCGTTCAGCGCCGCCGCAACGGTCACAAGGACCGCCAGCAGAACGGCAATTGCAATCAGCCATTTGGCCTTGGCGGAAAAGTGTTTTTTCATAATCGCTTCATTCTTTCATGGTTTTTTCAAGCGGGTCGATCCCGAAGCCCTTGAGCGCGAGGGCGAGGCGGCACACAGGCAGGCCCATGACGGTGAAATAGTCGCCCTGAATGGACGCCACCAGCATCGCGCCGAGATTTTGAATGCCGTAGGCCCCGGCCTTGTCCATCGGCTCGCCGGTGTCCACGTAGGCCGCGATTTCCGCCGCCGACAGGGGGCGGAAGCGCACCAGCGTCTTCTCGCACCGGGTCAGGGGGGCGCCGGAATCGGGCAGGAGGGTGAAGGCCGTGTAGACCGCGTGCTCCCGCCCGGACAGGGCCGTGAGCATGGCCCGCGCCTCGGCAGGATCGTGGGGCTTGCCCATGATCCGCCCGTCGAGCACCACGATCGTATCCGCCGTCAGCACCAGCCGTTCTTCGGCGGACGGCGGCTCCGCCGCCAGCGCCGCAGCCACAGCCTCGGCCTTGGCGCGGCAGATGCGGCAAACGGAGTCCACCGGGTCCTCCGTCTCGTATTTTGTCTCGTCAATCTCCGCGGTCAGGACCCGAAACGACAGTCCCATCCGCTCCAAAAGCTCCCGCCGCCGCGGCGACTGGGAACCGAGAATCAGTTGCATGGAAACACACACCCTTTGAGAATGAAGTATGCCGCACGGCATGGGAAGGTATCAAGTGCGTCTGCGGCGCAGCCGCTATTCTACGCCTCGGTAGTACAGGCCCCGCGTACAGGCGCCGGGGTCGAAGACCGCGCCGCCGCGCAGGACGGAGAGCACGGTATCGACCTCCCGCGCGTTCTCGGTGGTAAACTGGAGGCGCAGCGCCCAGAGTCCGAGGTTGCGGAGCTCTGGCTGCTTGTCCAGCAGAAAGAGCTTCTTGCCGTTGTAAATCACGCTGCGGCAGCTATCCTGATCGCGTAGGATGCGGAATTCCTCTCCCTTCCGGTCCACCAGCTTCGTGGGGCCGCTGCGACAGGCGCAGCGCCCGGTTCGGTTGCGGATCACGCAGTTCTCCGTCAGCATCAGCGGCAGGCGGCCATAGGCCAGCAGCTCCGTGGGCAGGGGCTTGGACAGATCCCGGATCTGGGGCAGGGTCAGCTCAAAGCTTGCCGTGACGCTTTCCAGCCCCAGCCCTCTTGCAACGTTCATCGCCCGGGAATTGAACAGGTTCAGGCCGAAATCGCCGCAGATTGCAAAGCCGCGCGACCGCGCCAGCGCGATATGGCCCAGATTGCCGCAGAGCGCCAGCCGGATGCCCAGCGCGTGGGCCGCGTCCAGCGTGCGGCGGACGGCCTCGGCCTCGCAGTCCCGGATGACGCGGGGCAGCACCACGGCAAGCTCTGTCTGCGCCGGCGCCTGCGCGACCCAGTCCGTGCTCTGGCGCAGCATCGACAGCGGCACATAGAGCCGCGCCGGCTTCAGACTCCAGAGCTTCGGCGTAAGCTGCTCGCGGTTCAGGACGCCGACGGTCCAGCGCGGCGGCTTCGTCGGGCCGGGGCAGACGGTGACTGCCGAGAAGGAGTTCAGCTCCCGCTCGCGCTGCCGGGCGCGAATGGCAGTCAGATGGGACAGCACCTCCCGCCGCATGGCGTTGATCGACGCCGCCGAGAGCGTCAGATTCGGCTCAACGACGGATTTTGTCTCCACGCAGCGATAGGGCGTGCCGCCGGTCTTGGCAAGGCGCTCGGCCAGCGCCTCCTGCGTCAGCGGGCGGGAGAGCGCCGCCTGCGGCAACGGACCCTCGGTCTTGCAGAGGTTGCCCAGCTCGTCCTCGACGGCAAGCAGGGCGTTGTGCCGCGCCTTGATCATGGCGTAAAAGCGCACGGGAACCAGCGGGGCCTCGGCGTTTTCGTAGCTTGCGCGGGCCCGGACCAGCAGCTCCCGGTTCTCCTTCTCCTTCTGGCGGGTTCCGAACATCTCCGGCCCGATCTTACCCACATAGTAGCCCTGCGTGAAGCCCTGCCGGGAGAACACGTCGCGCAGATCGCGCATATCGTCGGCGGAAACCGGCTGGCCGTCGATGGCAGCCCGATAGAGCCGGGTGGCAACGGCGACGTATTCCGGCCGCTTCATCCGGCCCTCGATCTTCACCGAGGCCACGCCCAGCCGCTCCAGCTCTCCCATCCACGGGATCAGGCAGTTGTCCTTGAGACTCAGAGGGTATTTCTCCTCATAGCGTCCGTAGCCGTAGGCCAGACGGCAGGGCTGGGCGCACTGGCCCCGGTTGCCCGAGCGCGTGCCCACCACGGCGGAAAAATAGCACTGCCCGGAATAGCACATGCACAGCGCGCCGTGGATAAAGACCTCGATCTCGATGGGACTGTTGCGGCAGATGAAGGCAATATCCTCCCGCCGCAGCTCCCGCGCCAGCACGACCCGGCTGATTCCCATCGACGCGGCGCGCAAAACGCCGTCGAGGGAGTGAATCGACATCTGGGTGGAGGCATGGATCGGAACCTCGGGCGCCATTTGCTGAATCAGGGTCACCAGCCCGAGATCCTGCACGATGAAGGCGTCCACGCCCGCCTTGACGGCGGCGGTAATCGTCCTCGACGCCGCCTCCAGCTCCCGATCCGTCACCAGCGTATTGAGGGTGAGATGCACCTGCACGCCCCGCACGTGGCAATAACGCACAGCCTCCGCCAGCTCCTCGAGCGAGAAGTTTTTGGCACTCTGGCGGGCGTTGAAGGGGCCGGAGCCCAGATAGACGGCGTTTGCGCCGCTTTGGACCGCCGCGCGAAGGGCGTCCATTGATCCGGCAGGGGCGAGCAATTCGAGCATGTTGGGACCTCACAGGTTAGAATTTCAAACATAGGGATGCTATTATAACAGACGAAAGCAAAAATTTCCAGACAATTCCCTGAATTCCGAATGGAAAAATTTTCCCTGCTTCGGCAATTTTACGGAGAAGTTACAGTTCGACATTCTTTCGGACAAACCACAAGGGGTAGTTTTTAGGTAACATAATTCCCCAAAATAACCGCGCTGACCGGAAAAACCGGCCCGTCGTTGTCCACATTTTCCACCGTGTTTTCCACAATCATCCGAAGAAGCCCGCAGAAAAAACCGTCGAAAACAAGGGAAGTCCGCAAAAAATTTGTGCGTTTTCCACAGGTAGGGAAAACCCCGTCGGTTTTTCCCGACGGGGTCGTTGGAAGGTTGCGCGGCGGTTTCCATAATGCAAATTGAAGGCTGGAACTGTTCCGCATTCCGCATTCTCAATTCGCCCTCCGCTTCGGTCCTTCCTTTCTGCCGTTCCTGCCGGCTCTGCGGGGGCGGATCAGGCAGCGCGGGCCGACGCCGATCAGATCCTCCCGGTGGCAGCGCGTCAGGGCCTCGTGAACCAGCGCGTAGTTCTTCGGGTCGCGGTACTGGATCAGCGCCCGCTGCATAGCCTTCTCATGGGGGTCCTTCGCCACGTAGACCGGCTGCATCGTCCGGGGGTCGAGGCCCGTGTAATACATCACCGTGGAGATCGTGGACGGCGTGGGGTAGAAATCCTGCACCTGCTCGGGCATGTAGCCCATGTCGCGGACGTGCTCGGCCAGCGCAATCGCGTCCTCCAGCCGGGAGCCGGGGTGGGAGGACATGAGATAGGGCACGACGTATTGATCGAGGCCCATCTGCTTGCAGAGCTTCTGATATTTGTCCACGAATCGCTCATAGACCGCGTTGCGCGGCTTGCCCATGAGGTCGAGGACGTGGTCGGAAACGTGCTCCGGGGCCACGCGGAGCTGGCCCGAGACGTGATGCTTCACCAGCTCCCGGAAGAAGGTATCGTCCTTGTCCGCCAGCAGATAGTCGAAGCGGATGCCGCTGCGGATAAAGACCTTTTTGACCCCCGGCAGGGCGCGGAGCTTGTGCAGGAGACTGACGTAATCCGTGTGATCCGCCCGCAGATTCCGACAGGGGCGGGGAAAGAGGCACTGCTTGCCCGCGCAGACGCCCTTGGAAAGCTGCTTCTCGCAGGCGGGCAGGCGGAAGTTGGCGGTGGGGCCGCCCACGTCGTGAATGTAGCCCTTGAAGTCCGGGTCCTTCGTCATGCGCTCGGCCTCGCGGAGGATGGATTCGTGGCTGCGGGTCTGAATGATCCGCCCCTGATGGAAGGTGATGGCACAGAAGGAGCAGCCGCCGAAGCAGCCCCGGTTGGAGGTCAGGCTGAACTTGATTTCCTTGATCGCGGGCACGCCCCCGGCCTTCTCGTAGCTGGGATGGTAGGTGTTCTCGTAGGGCAGGTCGTAGGTCTGGTCCATCTCCTCCTCCGTCAGCGGCGGCTGGGGCGGGTTTTGGATGACGAATTCCCGCTCGTAGGGCTCAATCAGGGGCTTGGCGGTGAAGGGGTCGGTGTTGAGATACTGGGTATAGAAGGAGCGGGCGTAGGCC
>CACXHI010000182.1 GCA_902767395.1 Oscillospiraceae bacterium | reverse complement strand
GGAGGTGTAGCCCGCCTCCTGCTCGCCGCCGATCTGGGGGATCAGGTTGAAGGCGATCTGATAGGGGAAGACCTTCGGCTCGACGGACTGGCCCTTTGCCAGTGCGTTGACCTGCTCGCTCAGCTCCAGCGGGCCGCCCGCGCCTGCGCCGGAAACGGCCTGATAGGTCGAGGCCACCATTGAGACGATGGGCGAGAGCTGCCGCAGGGCGTTCACCGCCGTCACGGCGATGATCGTGGAGCAATTGGGATTGGAAATGATCCCGTGATGCCGCTTGACGTCCTCCGGGTTGACCTCGGGCACGACAAGGGGCACGTCCTCGCGCAGACGGAAGGCGGAGGAGTTGTCGATGAACACGGCCCCGGCCTTGACAATGGCGGGCGCAAGCCGCTGGGCCACCTCGCTGTCCGCCGCGCCGAGCACGACGTCCAAGCCCTCGAAGGCATCCTCCGTCGCAAGCTCGATCTGAATGGGCTTACCGTTCCATGCCACGACCTTGCCCGCGCTCCGCTCGCTGGCCAGAAGGCGCAGCTCATTGACGGGGAACTCCCGCTCCAGCAAAACCTTCATCATTTCCCGGCCCACAGAACCCGTGGCGCCGAGGATGCCCACATTGTAGAGTTTCATAGCAATCCCTCCATTTTTACTTTACAAAGCTGTCATACAGCACCCGCACGGCGGCGGCGAAGTCTTTGCCGTCCACGCCGAGGATGACGTTGACCTCGCAGGGGCCCTGCGAAATCAGGCGAATGCGAATGCCCTCCCGTCCGAGCGCCGTGAAGATGCGGCCCGGAATCTCGGGGCGGTTGGCCATTCTGCGGCCCACGGCTGCCACGATTGCAAGATCCTTGGTCACCTCCACGCGATCCGGCGCCAGCTTTTCCTCCAGCTGGGAAATCGCGCTGTGCAGCACCTTTTCGAGCTTGGAGCCGGACACGACCAGCGAGAAGGTGTCGATCCCGTTGGGGGTGTACTCCACCGCCAGCCCCAGCGTCTCGAAGATCTCAAAGACCTTTCGGATGGCGCCGACCTCGGAGCTCAGGCCCCGCTTGGAGATGGAGACTACCGAGTAGTCCTTCTTCCCGGCAATGCCCGTGATGAAGCGGCGCTCGTCGTCGCCGCCGGCATCCTCGTCGAACCGCTCCATAATCAGCGTACCCGGATGGGACGGGTCGTTCGTGTTTCGGATATTCAGGGGGATATTCTTTTCTGCGACGGGGAAGATGGTGTCCTCATGGAGCACCTGCGCCCCCAGATAGCTCAGCTCCCGCAGCTCGGAATAGGTCACGCGGGGGATCGGCTCCGGGTCCTCCACGATGCGCGGGTCGGCCATCAGAATGCCGGAAACGTCCGTCCAGTTTTCATACACGTCCGCGTCCAGCGCGGCGGCAGCCAGTGCGCCGGTGATATCGGAGCCGCCGCGGGTGAAGGTGCGGATGCTGCCGTCCGCCATGGCCCCATAGAAGCCGGGGATCACCAGCTTCCGTCCCGCCGCCAGCTTGCGCAGGGCGGCGTAGGACCATTCCCGATCCACGCTCCCGTCCATGCGGAAGCGGAGCCATTCGGTCGCGTCCACAAAGTCGAAGCCCAGATAGTCCGCCATCAGCCGAGCGGAGAGATACTCGCCTCGAGAGGCCAGCGCCGCCTCGGACATGCCGTTCTCCATCTCGGTGCGAATGGCTGCCAGCTCGGACTCCAGATCCGTCTGCAGCCCCAGCGCGTCACGAATCTCCAGATAGCGCTGGCAGATCATACCGAACACCGCGTCGCAGGAGACGCCGTACCGGACGTGGGCGTGGCAGAGATAGAGCAGATCCGTGATCTTGTGATCGTCCTTGCCGCGCTTTCCGGCGGCGGACACGACCACCACCGTGCGGGCTGCGTCCTGCTCCACAATGGCCTTGACCTTCTCGTATTGGGCGGCGCTGGCCATAGACGAGCCGCCGAATTTCAGAACCTTCAACATAGGCATACTCCTTTCTGCCTTATTGTATGCGCCGGGGGCGCGGCGGGTCAAACGCTGTCGTTTTTCCGCCTTACTTGGGCCGCACGTTCAGCCAATAGTCGATTTTTCCCGTACCGAGGCCCTCGACGGTGATATCGTAGGCCACGTGGAGGCTGCCGCCGGCGAGGGTCATTTTGTCCTCGATCGCCGTGGTGTGGACCGTGATCAGCAGCGCGCCCTCGCCGGTGTTGTAGAGCGACTCATGCACTTGACCGAGGGAGAAGATCATTTCACTGGTGACCCGGCCCGTCCGGCGGAGGACGACCTGATTCCGGCGCAGCTCGAAGACGGTCTCCGTCCCGGCAAGGCCGGTCAGCTCGGATTCCTCGTAGCGCAGAAACAGAACGCCCCCCTCGCCGGTCAGCTCCGCCTCGGTGGTAAGCAGGATCTCATCCGGCTCCTGATCCTGATAGCGCTGCACGCCCTTGACGTCCAGCAGAAAATCACGCGCCATAGCGGGCCTCCAGCGCCAGTGCGATGAGCCGGTCCAGCAGCTCGGAATAGGGAATGCCGCTGGCCTCAAAGAGCTTGGGATACATGGAAATGGAGGTGAAGCCGGGCAGCGTGTTGATCTCGTTGAACACCACCCGCTCGTCGTCGAAGCCCACGAAGAAGTCCACGCGGGCCAGACCCGAGCAGCCCATGGCCTGATAGACCCGGACGGCGGCCTGCCGCACCTCCTCCGACGCCTGCTCGGAAATGCGGGCGGGGATATAGAGGGTGGAGGTATCGGTCAGATATTTCGTCTCATAATCGTAAAATTCCGCGCCGGCGTCGATCTCGCCGCAGACGGAGGCTGCGGGGGTCTCGTTGCCCAGAACCGCCACCTCGACCTCGCGGCCGCGGATGAATTCCTCCACCAAGATCTTGCGGTCGAAGCGGACGGCGTTTTCCAGCGCCGCCAGCAGGGCCTCGCGGCCTCTGGCCTTGCTCACGCCGACGGAGGAGCCGGTTCCGGCCGGCTTGACAAACACGGGATAGGAGAAGCGGGACTCCACACGGTCCAGCGCCTCCTCGGGGTGGGTGCGAAGCTGCTCGCGGGTGACCAGCTCCCAATCCGCCTGCCGGATGCCGGTCATGCCGGCGATCAGCTTGGTCAGGCACTTGTCCATACAGGCGGCGGAGGCCGCGACGTGACAGCCCACGAAGGGGATGCCCGCAAGCTGAAGCAGGCCCTGCACGGAGCCGTCCTCGCCGTTCTCGCCGTGGAGGACGGGGAAGACCACGTCAATCCGCTCGCGCACCACGTAGTCGCCCTCAAACGAGAGCAGCCCCTGTCCCCGGATGGGGGAGATGGCGGCGGTGCGGTTGCCGGGATGGTCGCGCCATGAGCCGGTGGGCAGCTCGGAGTAGTCCTTGCCGCCGAAGAGAATCCAGTTGCCCTCCTTGGTGATGCCAACCGGATAGAGGTTGTATTTTTCCGGGTCCAGATGGTTCAGAACCGACTCCGCCGAGCGCAGAGAGACCTCATGCTCGGGAGACACGCCGCCAAACAGGACACAGACGTTGCGTTTTTTCATGGCAATTACCTCACATTGGAAATCTATTTTACTATACCGCAAAAGCGTGGGTAATACAAGCTTTTTTTGCGGGCAGCCGCTTGCGGCTACGGAATATCCTCGTTGACCTCCATCTCCGCCTCGTCCAGCCGTTCGGGGTGGAGCAGGAGCTTATGGAAGTACTTGATGCTCGTGGCGTAGTAGAAGCCGTCCACGATGCGCTCGTCCACGTTATAGGTATAGTCCACGTACTTCCTTGTGACCACGGTGCCGTCGTCGAGCGTTTCGTTCACGCGGTCCTTCCGCCCGAAGGCGAGGAAGAGCGGCAGATTGCCGAAGTTATACAGGTGATGGTAGACCGCCGGAATGCCGAGCGAGCCCATCGAGGTGAAGAAAATCGAGCCGTGGAAGGGGCTGACCTCCAGAATGAACCGGGGCAGCAGGCCGAAATAGTCCAGCAGCTTCAAAAGCCAGACCGTAAATTTCAGCAGCACGCCGGGGATCAGGCCGAAGAGAGCAATTGTGCCGTCGAGACTGGAATCCAGCTCCATCGACTTCTTCGCGTCGTCCACGGCGGCATGGAACTTGCGGTAGACCTCGTCCATCCCATCACCCTTCTTGAGATGCACCTTGATTACGGTGTCCGGGGATTCCTTGGTCATTTCCTTCTTGACCGTCATGCAGAACTGGATGTCGTCGCCGCGCTGGTAGATGCGCTCGCCGGAGATGAAGCGGTTCAGGCCGGGATACTTGGACACCGTGCGCACGTAGGCCGCCAGCAGGGCCTCGGTCATGCCAAACTGGTCGAAGCCCTGAGCGCGTTTGGCCCGGACGTACTTCTCCAGCGCGGTGATTTCCAGCCGGTCGTTGAAAAAGATGTTGGCCTGATTCCGCTCGGGCATGATGTAGGTCCCGACCACGGAGATCGGGCTGAGACTGCGGACGCGCCGCCCGTCGAAACGGTCGCCCCAGGTGGGGTGATACTTGCCGTCGTCCACGCGGCGCAGGGCGAGGCAGAGCGGGAGATAAGCCGCCAGCAGCAGAAGCTCGGGCAACACCTCCATCCAAGAAGGCGCGGACGCAATCGGCGATTGAAGCTTCGGCGCCTCCATCCAGATCAGCCACGCGCCGACGGCCAGCGCCAGCAGGGCAATCAGCCAGCGGGCGCGAAGGGTTGCGGTCAGAGCGGCGCGCATCAGATAGGCCAGCGACAGGGCGGCAAAGGTCAAAAGCAGGGCCATGTACCACGGCAAATAGCCCCAACCGATCCAGACGCGGCCCAGAAGCAGCGCCCAGAACGGAAGCGTCAGGCGGTAGACGCGGTCCTTGCCGTTGGCAAGGAGCTGCCAGACGAAATACAGGGCCGCCAGCATGGGAAGGATGCCCCGAATCCAGAGCATCCAACCGTGCAGACCGTTCGCAGTGATCGCGAACGTCGCGTCGGCAAAGCCGACCAGCGCCGTCAGCGCCAGCACCGCAGAGATCCAAACGCCCGGATTCCGGTTGCCGGCCGTATAAGCAATGGGATTTGATTTCATCTCTTTCACTTCCTGTTTCTTTTTCAATGCTTATCCTCGAGCAGGGCGAAGGCCAGCTCGAAATTCTCATTTGCCAGCGCGCGGAGCCGCTGTGCCGCCGCATCGCCGCCTTCGGCGGTGAGCAGACCGTCCAAAAGGGCCTTCAAGCGGTTCGCGTCCGCGTTCGGCAGGCCGCAGCACAGGCTCTGACCCATGTAGTCCATAAAACCGGACACCTTGGGGTCATAGGCCACGCCCGCATAGCGCGTGCCCTGCGAGGCGGCGAAGATCAGCGCGTGCAGCCGCATCGCCAGCACCGCGTCCGCCCTGCGGATCAGGCCCACCACCACGCCGACGTTCCGATCCGCCTCCCAGACCGGGCAGCTTACCCCGCGCTCGGCGGCCAGCGCCGCGGTTTTCCGGCAGATGCCCCGATCCGTGCCCGGCTCCATTGCCAGCAGCACCGGCTTGCAGGCCCAGCGCTGCGCGGCGTAGCAGGCGGCCTCGGCAAAGGCCTCGGCGCGGTGGCTCATGCCCTCCCACGGGCGGGGGGCCAGAATCAGCAGCCGGTCCGTCGGCGCGATGCCGTGGACGGCGCAGAGCGCCTCCACCGCCACGGGGTCGGCAGGCGGAACCAGAAAGGCCAGATCGGCCGTGACCCGGGTGGGAATCCCGGTCACGCCCAGAGACTCCAGCTCCAGCAGGGAGGTGTGATCCCGCAGGCTGATGCGATCCACGCTGCGCTGAATCTCCCGGGCCGCCAGAGCGCGATTGACCGGACGGCGGACGGGACCGATGCCGCAGCCGAACATCATCACCCGATTGCCCCGGCGCTTGGCGGCCCGGAGCGAGTGCAGATAGTACCAAAGCGAGCGGCTGGAGGTTGCGTCCTGAATCAGACTGCCGCCGCCCGAGAGATAGAGGGCCGTGCGGCGCATCAGGCGGTGGAGCCGCCACGGGCAGAAGGCATAGACGCTGCCCACGGCAATATCGCGCGCCGTCTGGGCGGGGGCGCGGGAGGTCGCGTAGACCGGCAGATCCGGGTCGCGGGCGCGCAGGGCCGCAGCAATGGCGGTGAGAATCGCGTCGTCGCCGGAGTTGCCCTTGCCGTAGGCCCCGCAGATCAGCACGCCGTCCCGCTTGCGGGACGCGGAGCGCTCCGTGCGGCGGAGCACAGTCTGATAAATTTCCTTCTGCCGTGCCAGCGTCGCCTCCACGGAATCGTCGCGCATTGCCTTCTCATAGAGGCGGTCGGCATAGAGCCGGATCAGCGCCGGATTCTGTGCCAGCCGGATCATATAGTCCGCCAGCGCCTCCTGATCGCGTGGGGGAAAGAGCAGGCCGTTGACCTCATGCTCCACCGGGTTCGGCAGATTGCCCAGCCGGGCGGCCACCGTCGCGCAGCGGCAAACCGCGCCCTCGGGCAGGGCGTAGGGAAAGCTCTCGGAGAGCGAGGCCAAAACATTCACGTCCAGCGACGTAAAAAAGCTCTTGGTATCTGTGATCCACCCGGCGAAGGCCACCGTTCCGGCGGGGCAGAGCTCCGCCGCCAGCGCCTCCATGCGTTTCCGCTGCGAGCCGTCGCCCGCAATGAGCAGGCGCGCGCCGGGACAGACCGCCACGGTGCGGGCAAAGGCGCGAATCAGCGTCCGCACGTCCTTGTCCGTGTCGATGCGGGCGGCGCAGCCGAACACCGTCAGATTCGGCTGCGGCTCGATGCCCAGCGAGCGGAGAACGTCCGCCCGCTCCCGCGCCGGCGCGCCGAGGGTGAAGTCGATGCCGTTGGGAATCACAAAGGTACGGTTGGGATCGAAGCCGCGTTCGTGAAGCCGGTCCACAAGGGCGGGGGAGACCCCGATCCAGAAGTCCATCTGCCGCAGGGCGAGCTTGTTGATGCTGCCGTAGGTCAGCCCGGCCAGCGGGCGGGTTTTGTAGTCCCGGCGGTAGTCGCTGTGGACGGTGGAAACCACCGGCAGGCCGACCCTGCGCTTGAGCAGGCTTCCGATCAGATTGGCCCGGGAGCCGTGACAGTGCAGCAGCTCGAAGCCGCGCTCCCGGATGAGCCGCGCCAGTGTGCGCACCACGCGGGGAACGGCGCCGTGCAGCACCAGCGTGGGAATGCCCAGCGCCTTTGCCTCTTCGGCAAAGGAGCCCTCGATGAAGCAGACCAGAAGCACTTCCTCAGTTTTGCACAGGCCGGAAAGCAGGGTGTGGACGTGGATCTTCGCCCCGCCCAGCTCGCCGCCGGAGATCATGTGGAGAACCTTCATTCTGATCCCTCCTCGCTGTCATAATTTCAAGGTTACACCGCACGACGGTCCGCTTTCAGCTTGTACACGGCGTAGAGATCGGCGCACGGAACCACCACGCACAGAAGCAGGCCCAGCGCCGACTCCCACCACGGGGTCGCGCCGGTCCGCAGGGCGATATGGCCCATTCCGGCCAGCGCCAGCAGCAGGGTCAGGCCGCCCAAGACGGAGAGGGCCTTCCCCGCCCGGGCGGGGGTTTTGGCGGCGCGGAGGCTGAGAATCCCGGCGATCAGCTCCGCGACGGCCCCGGCGAACAGCAGGCTCATGCCGATCACGTCGTCGCTTGCGGAGAAGACGCCGCCGGTGGCGGCGCGCAGCGCCGCAATCCCCGCCAGCGCCAGCAGATAGAGAACCACGCCCAGCGCCCCGAAGACCGTCATCAGCGTCCCCGCGGTTTTCAGCAGGCTGCGCCCGCACAGATCAGATTGGGGTTTCATTGGGAACCCTCCTTTTGCAAAAAGAAATGACAGAACGGCGCAAGCGAGCAGCGTTCGCAGGCCGGCTTGCGCGCCGTGCAGACGGCCCGCCCGTGCAGGACGATCCGGTGGCAGAAGTCGGCGCTTTCCTCGGGCGGCAGAACGGCGCGGAGCTGGATCTCGCATTTTTCCGGGTCCTTCGTCCCGTCGGTCAGACCGAGCTTGCCGCAGATGCGGATGCAGTGCGTGTCGCAGACCACGGAGCCGGGAACGCCGTAGAGGTCGCCCAGCAGAAGATTTGCGGTTTTCCGGCCCACGCCGGGGAGCTTCAAAAGCGCCTCCATCGTGTCCGGGACCCGTCCGCCGTAGTCAGACAGCAGCATTTGACAGGCCAGCACGATATCCCGCGCCTTGTGTCGGTAGAAGCCGCAGGAATGCACCATTGCCTCCACCTCCGCCACGTCGGCCTGCGCAAAGGCCTCCAGCGACGGGAACCGCGCAAACAGCGCGGGGGTAATCAAATTCACGCGCTCGTCGGTACATTGGGCCGAGAGCCGCACGGCAATCATCAATTCATAGTCCTTCCGGCTGTGCAGGGCGCAGACCGCCTCGGGGTAATCCGCCTTCAGCGCTTCTATGATACGTCGCGCGCTTTCTATTTTATCCATGTCGTTCCATCCTAAGCGAATAATCTTTGTGCCGTTCTTACTATTATAATTCAAGTTTTCAAAAAACGCAACAAAGAACTTTCCCTGCGGGGAAAGTTGTGGTATAATACCGGTAAACACCGATCTGGAGGGAACCACTATGTACCAGCCCCTTGCGGACGAGCTGCGGCCGCGGGAATTATCGGAGGTCTACGGGCAGGATCACATCTTGGGCGAGGGCGCCATTTTACGCCGGATCATCGAATCCGGCACGGTGCCGAACCTGATCTTCTACGGCCCGTCCGGGACGGGCAAGACCACCGTGGCCAACGTCATTGCGGAGAAGACCAACCGCAAGCTCTTTAAGCTCAACGCCACCACCGCCTCCACGGCGGATATCAAGGGCATTGTCTCACAGCTCGACACCATGCTCGCGCCCAACGGCGTTCTGCTCTATCTCGACGAGATTCAGTCCTTCAACAAGAAACAGCAGCAGACGCTTTTGGAGCACATCGAGAACGGCAAGATCACCCTGATCGCCTCCACGACGGAGAACCCCTATTTCTACGTTTTCAACGCGATTTTGAGCCGTTCGACGATTTTTGAATTCAAGTCCCTGACCCCCGCCGCCGTCCGGCAGGCCGTGGATCGGGCCATGACCTATATGGAACGCAAGCTCGGCGTCACGGTCGAGGCCGACGAGGCCGCCCTGACCCACATTGCCACCGCCTGCGGCGGAGACGTGCGCAAGGCCATCAACGCCGTGGAGGTTTTGTTCACCGCCTGCGCCGCGCAGGACGGCACGGTGCGCATCACCCTCGCCGACGCCGAGGCGGTGAGTCAGAAGTCCTCCATGCACTATGACCGCGAGGGGGACAACCACTTCGACTCTGTTTCGGCCCTGATGAAGTCCCTGCGCGGCTCCGACCCGGACGCCGCCCTGCACTATCTGGCGCGGCTTTTGGAGGCCGGCGACCTGCCGGGTGCCTGCCGCCGGATTCTCTGCTCCGCCAGCGAGGACATCGGGCTGGCCTACCCGCAGGCGGTCCCCATCGTCAAGGCCTGCGTGGACGCGGCGCTCCAGCTCGGTCTGCCCGAGGGAAGGCTGCCGCTGGCCGAGGCCGTAATCCTGCTCGCCACCGCGCCGAAGTCGAATTCCGTCGTCACGGCCATTGACCGCGCCATGCGCGACGTGAAGCAGGGCAAGGCCGGGCCGATCCCCCGGGAGCTGCAAAACGTTCACGCCGACGGCGCGGGCTTCGAACGCGAGCAGGGCTATCTCTATCCCCACAGCTTCCCCGGCCACTGGGTGCGCCAGCAATACCTGCCCGACTGCCTCGTCGGCACGACCTACTACGAGGCGGGCGACAACAAGTTCGAGCAGGCGTGCAAGGCGTATTGGGAACGGATCAAGGGAGAGCGCGGGGAGTAGGTAACAAGTAATAAGTAATAAGTAACAAGAATAATTCCGCATTCTCAATTCTGCATTTCTTCAGGAGGGGTTCCTATGCCAATGGATATCCGCGTCGGGGACGTGCTGACGATGAAAAAAAAACACCCCTGCGGGGCGGAGCGCTGGCTGGTGCTGCGCGTGGGGATGGACTTCCGCCTGCGCTGCCTCGGCTGCGGCCACGAGGTAATGCTCCCCCGCGTCAAGGCGGAAAAGGGGATCAAGCGCGTCGAGCGCGAAACCAATACGCTTGGCGAATCGTAACCCACGTACAATGGAGTGTCCCATAAACAGGTTGAATTATAGCTGTGATTATGCTTTAGTATTCTTAGGAGGTGTTCCTTCTGCACAGGCTGCTGGCAGAGGCAACCGGGGGAAGTAGCGTAGCATTCGGGGATGCGTGCAGTTTTCATCGGTAGGGACGAGCATCGCTCGTCCCTACCGAAGCATTTTTGCGCGATCTAACAGCACGGCGCGGTCGTTCGGGGTCTGGCCGGACGTCACCTCGTCGAGCAGCGTCTCCAGCAGCGCGCCGACGGCGGTACCGCGCGGAACGCCAAGCGTCAGCAGGTCGGCGCCGTTGATTGCCAAGTCCTTGCGCGAGAAGACGGCCTTCTGCGCCAGCAGCGCCCGTGCCCGCGCCTCGATCTTGTCGCAGGCGGCGGCGCGCTCCCGGTAGTCCGGGTGGTGCGCCAGTCCGTCGGCCCGCTTCAGCGCCAGCAGACGGAAGAAATCTTCCTCGCCCAGCTTGGCGATCATCCGTCGAATAGCCCGCTCCGCGCTGCCCTCCGGCGGGGCGATGGGGTAGTC
Organism: Oscillospiraceae bacterium; assembly: GCA_902767395.1. Taxonomy (GTDB): domain Bacteria; phylum Bacillota; class Clostridia; order Oscillospirales; family Oscillospiraceae; genus JAFRPC01. Next base: position 10,104 of record CACXHI010000182.1, on the reverse strand, counting down.
GTGCAGCTCGACCAGCGCCGTGACCCGGCGCACCGTGTCACGGTCAAAGCGCAGACGGGTCAGAATCTCCTCCGCCATCGCCGCGCCCACCGCCGCGTGTCCATAGAAATGCCCTGCCCCGTCCGCGTCCACCGTGGCGGTGCGGGGCTTTCCCACGTCGTGCAGCAGGGCCGCCCAGCGCAGCAGCTTCTCGGGCGGGACTGCCTCCACTGCGGCGGCGCAGTGCTCCAGCACGTCGTAGCAGTGATACCGGCTGCGCTGATCCAGCCCCGCCATCGGGCCAAGCTCCGGCAGGGGCACAGCCAAGATTTCCCAATGCGCCATGATGACGCGGCGGGCGTCCGCTCCGCAGAGGAGCTTGGTCAGCTCTGCGGCGATCCGCTCCCGACTCACCAGCTCCAGCGTCCCGCGCAGGGCGTTCGCCGCCTCCGCCGTTTCCGGCGCAATCGGAAAGCCGAGCTGGGCGGAAAAGCGCAGGGCGCGAAGGATGCGCAGGGCGTCCTCATCGAAGCGGCGCAGGGGGTCACCCACGCAGCGGATCACGCCGCGCTGCAAATCCTCCCGCCCGCCGAAGGGATCGACCGGCCCCGTCTCGGGGCTCCAGGCCATTGCGTTCACGGTAAAGTCCCGCCGGGCCAGATCCTCGCGCAGCGAGGCGGTGAAGGTCACGGCGTCCGGGTGACGGTGGTCGGTATAGGCCGATTCCGTGCGGTAGGTGGTAATCTCCAGCGGCAGGCCGTCCAGCAGCAGGGTCTGCGTGCCGTGCTTCAGCCCCGTCTCGATCAGGCGCTGGCCGGAAAACACCGCCTGCACCTGCTCCGGCCGCGCGGAGGTGGTGAGATCCCAGTCCTCCGGCACGCGGCCCAGCAGACTGTCGCGCACACAGCCGCCCACCAGAAAGGCCTCATAGCCCCCATCGCGCAGCCGCGCAAGGGCGGTCAGCGCCTGGGGCGGAACGGCTTTCACAGGGCCTCCTCGGGGACCAGCCCCGCGTTGACCAGCTCCTGCAGAGCCCGCAGAATGCCGAGCTTGGCGTGGTACCACGTCAGGCCGCCCTGAAAATAGACCGCGAAGGGCGCACGGATCGGCCCGTCGGCGGACAGCTCGATGGACGAGCCCTGCACGAAGGCGCCGGCGGCCATAATCACCTCGCTGTCATAGCCCGGCATGGCCCACGGGATCGGCTCGACGTAGGAATCCACGGGCGCGGCGGCCTGAATGCCCTTGCAGAAGGCCCGCATCCCGGCCTCGGAGCCCAGCTCCACCGCCTGAATGATGTCGTGCCGTGCCTCCGTCCCGTCGGGGATGACGCGGAAGCCCAGCCGCTCGAAGCAGTTGGCGGCAAAAATCGCACCCTTGAGCGCCCCGGCAACCACCGTGGGGGCAAGGAAAAAGCCCTGATAGAAGCTGGGCAGAATGCCGAGATTCGCGCCGACCTCCTGCCCCAGTCCGGGGGCGGAGAGCCGGTAGGCACAGCGCTCGATGCAGGCCTTTTTGCCCACGATATAGCCGCCGATGGGAGCCAGACCGCCGCCGGGGTTCTTGATGAGACTGCCCACCGCCATGTCCGCGCCGACCTGCGTGGGCTCCAGCGCCTCCACGAACTCGCCGTAGCAGTTGTCCACCATCACCAGCACGTCGGGCTTGACCCCCTTGCAGAAGGCGATCAGCGTCCCGATCTGCTCGACCGAGAAGCTGGGCCGCGTGGCGTAGCCCTTGGACCGCTGGATCGTAATGAGCTTGGTTTTCGGACCGATGGCGGCGCGGATGGCGGGATAGTCAAAGCCGCCGCCCGGCAGCAGCTCGACCTGCCGATAAGTGACGCCGTACTCCGCCAGCGAGCAGGGGGAGGGCCGGATGCCGATGACCTCCTGCAAGGTATCATAGGGTGCGCCGACGGGAGAAAGCAGCTCGTCCCCCGGCAGCAGATTGGCGGACAGGGCCACGGTCAGCGCGTGGGTGCCGCAGGTGATCTGCGGGCGAACCAGCGCCGCCTCCGCCCCGAAGACGTGGGCGTAGACCTGCTCCAGCCGTTCGCGGCCCACGTCGTCGTAGCCGTAGCCCGTGGTGGCGGCAAAGCAGGCCGCGTCCACCCGGGCCTCGCGCATGGCAAGGATCACCTTGCCCTGATTCTGCTCCGCCATTTCGTCCACCGCGTCAAAGCGCGGCCGCAGCGCCGCAAGCACCCGCTCCCCAAAGCGATACACCGCCGGGGAAATGCCGTTCTTTTCGTAGGTTTCCTGTAAGGTCATAGCAATTCCCCTTTCGCCTTGAGCGCCTTCACCCGGTCGATCAGGTCTCTCGGGATGTGGCAGTAGCCGTGCGGATTCTTGATGAGGTAGTCCTGATGGTAGTCCTCGGCGGGGAAGAACTGGAGCAGTGGGCGGAGCTCGATGGCGGTTCTCTGTCCGATGCGTGCCTCCAGCTTGTCCAGCTCGGCGCGCAGCGCCGGCACAAGCGCCGCGTCGGTGTAATCGATGCCCGTGCGGTACTGCTCGCCCTCGTCCTCGCCCTGCTTGTTGACGGAGGTGGGGTCGATGGTCAGAAAATAGCAGTTCACCAGCTCGGACGTGGGCAGCACCGTCTCGTCGTAGACCACCTCCACCGTCTCGGCGTGGCCGGTGTTCTCATGCTTGACCTGCTCATAGCTGGGGTGCTCCGTCCGCCCGTTGGCATAGCCGACGCGGGTGGAAATCACGCCCGGAAGCTGGCGCAGAAAATGCTGCGCTCCCCAAAAGCAGCCGGCAGCAAGATAAAGGGTTGTCATGGGAATCTCTCCTTTGATTTTCACTTTCACTTCTGCCCGCGCAGGATGATCGTGACCAGCTCGGGCTTGTTGTTCAGACGCTGGGGAAAGCAGGAATTTCCCAGTCCCCGGCTGACGTACATCACGGTTTTGCCGAGGCGATAGGCCCCGGCGGTATAACGGGGCAGCGGCCCCTGTCCCGGCGCATAGAGCCCGACGCCGCCGGGCAGCCGCCATTGGCCTCCGTGGGCATGGCCCGTCAGAACCAGATCCACCCCGGCGCGCTCATAGGCTGCGGCATAGTGCGGCTTGTGGGAGAGCAGGAGATTCAGCTCCTCCGCGGGGCGGTTCTCCATCAGCGTTTGCAAAACCTCGGTCTCTCCGTGCGGGCAGTCCACACCGATGAGCCGGAAGCCCGTGCCGAGGCCGAGGACCATCGCTTCGTCCCGCAACACGGTCACGCCCACGTCCTCCAGCTCCCGGCAGAACGCCGCCAGTCCCTCCGGGGACAGCCGGTGCTCATGGTTGCCGGTGACGTAACAGCACGGCGCGAGCCGTGCCAGCCGCCCGGCGGCGGAGAGGGCGATTCTCCGATCGGGACGGTAGCTGTCCAGCAGGTCGCCGGTGATCACAATCAGATCGGGAAGCTGGGCCTCGACCAGCGCGAGCAGCATACAGTTGTCCCCCCCGAATTCCCGGTTGTGCAGATCGGAAACCTGAGTGATGCGAAAGCCCTCCAGCGCCCCCTTGACCTTCGGAGAGCGAAAGACGTAGTGTGAGGCCGCCAGATCGGTGTTTTGCCTGCGGAAAAAGGGAGCGGAGGCGGCTGCGGCAGCCGCCGTCCCGGCGGCAGTCAACGCCGCAAACGTAGTTTTTTTCATAAAACTCCTCCTTTGAAATCAGCGACGCCGCGTCCGGCATTCTCAATTCTCAATTCTGCTTCAGGTATTCCGCGATCAGGTAATCCACAACCATGCCGTAGGACTTCGCCCCGGCCTCGGTAAAGGTTTTGAGATAGGCGTTGTTCACCGCCTGCGCGGCCTTCTGCACCTTGCCCTCGTACTGCCGGTTGTAGGCCACGTGGGTGTTGGCGTCATGCACCAGCTTCTCCGAACACAGGTCCCAGAGTCCCTGCGCCTTCGTGCGATTCTCGGCGTAGAGGGCGTTGAAGCAGTAGACGAAGGCGCTGTAATAGCCCGAATAGCGGAACAGCTCGTTCTCCGAGGCGCGGCAGGCCAGAAAGGCCAGATAATTCGCCTCGTTCTCCCGCGCCACGGCCAGGCTGTGCCCCAGCTCATGGCAGACGGTGAAGGGCAGGCTGAGCGAATAGGTCTCGGTGCTGACCCCGGCCTCCCCCGTGAGGCAGAGGAAGACCCCCGTGGTCCCCGTGTAGGCAAAGACCTTCGGGACCAGCAGCGGCTTGACCCGGGGCGCGGAATCGGCAAAGCGGTCGTTTTCCCCTGCCAGCCGCTCATAGGCCGCCACGGCCTCGCGGGACAGGTCGGAGAACGCCGGAACCGCAACGTCGCCGTCCCCATCCCGCGCCACGCGGTCGGCGTAGACGTTGGCTTGGGCGGCGTACCACGCGGCGGCGTCGCGCAGCTCCTGCACGGTGTAGGGCCGTACCTCCAGCCCAAGCTGTGTCCCAATCGTTGGTGCAAAGTGGTTGAGCCCCCACAGGCCCATGAACAGGGCGCCGAACGCCGCCGTCAGCGTCAAAAGGCCCGCAAGACAGGGCAGGAGCTTCTTCTTTTTGACAGCCCGCACCAGAGCCGCCGGAACGGCGAGCACCAGCCCAACAAGGGCAAGCTCCCAGACCGGGAAGGGAATCCAGCCGAAGACGGTTCCGAGCAGGCGCATGGCCCAGCGGGAGAAATCGGTATAAAAGGAGAACCAGAACGGGGGCCAGAGCCGAGCCGCCGCCACCGCAGCAGCGGTCAGCAGGGCCAAAACGCCCGCCCAAACCAGACGTCGGACAGCTTTCGACATAGAGTTCTCCTTTCTGAGCGCGAATGCCCCGCAGAGCGGGGCATTCGGGGGGCGTGAGGTATGCCCCGCTGCATGGGAAGGGATCCGGTATCAGGAATTCCTTAGTTCTCTCGCTTCATGCTCCGGCGCACGACCAGCAGGCCGATGGCGGCGGCGAGGCAGACGGCGGTGACGATCCCGACGAGGAGCCAGTTGACCTCGTTCAGGCCGCTGCTCACAAAGACGCCGGTATCGGTATCCTGAAGCTTGCTGAAGATCTGGATCGTGTCAAAGGCCAGCGCAAAGGCGACCATTGCCAGCGCAGCCAGACCCAGCCCGGAGGCAGCGCCGCCCTTTTCCTCTCTGGGCATGGGGCGAAGGCCCTCGCCGCGGAAGTCGAGCGCGTTGCCGAGGAAGACCGCCGCCACGACGAGAATCAGCATCTCAGGCAGCATGTAGGTGGCGTTGTAACTCAGGGAGTAGTGCAGGCCGGCCTCGGTGAGATCGAACTGCGCCCACACGGTCCAGCCGGAGACGACGTGGCAGGCATAGCGGAGCACCGACACCAGAACGGAGCCGAGGGCCAGCGCGGTGGCCTGCCGCTTGCAGACGCGGCGGAAGACGCCGCCGAGGCCGATGACCGCAAAGGCCGCCAGATAGTCCGCCACAACGAGGATGGCCACGGAGGCAAAGTCCTTGGTGGGCAGGTAGCCGATGTTCTTGGTGCCGAGGGCGAACTGCACCGCGCCGTAGGCGAAGCCGGTCAGCAGACCCCAGCCGGTGCCGTGCCGGTAGGCGATGATGACGAGCGGCAGCATGGAGGCCATGGTGACCGAGCCGCCATAGGGCATCTCCAGCAGCTTCGCCATGCTCAGCAGCGTGGCAACGGCAATCATCATTGCGCTCTCTGTCAGCCGCACAATCGTGCTGGCTTTCTGTTTGGTTTCCATTTCTTTTTTTCCTCCTTTTGAAAATACCGACGGTTTTCGCCGCCGGAACTTCAAGAGAACGAGCCCCTTTCCTCCGACGGCATGATCCGTATCAGGTTTACGGGTCAGGGCGCTGTGCCGCCCAATCTCAGCCGGACGTTCCGACTCCCCGAAGAGCAATTTTATTCTACTTCCTTTTTACGAAAATGTCAAGGGCTCCACCTCCCATTTTCACTTTTCACCGCCCCGCCCGTGTAACAGTTCCGCCCTGCGGTGCAAGTTGCAGGTTGAAGGTTGAAAAAATACTTATTACTCGTTACTTATGACTTGTTACTTAAAAAAACCGCCGCACACGGGCGGCGGTTACTGCACACTATTGTTCCTTCAAAATATCCGGCATGGCCTCGAGCAGGCAGAAAAGGCCGCTGGTGAAGACGGTCAGCGGAAGCATCCGGGTGCCGTTGTAGAGCAGGGCATAGACGGACAGGGGCGGATTCTGGATCCCCATGAAGACGGCGGGGACGTATCGGGAGTAGACCGTGACGGAGGCCAGATAATGCACGCCGAATTTCGCCAGACAGCCCACGAAGGCGGCAAGGCCGATGAGCTTGAAGCTCTTGCGGAACAGCCCCGCGAGGCCCACCGCACCGTAGGAGAGCGTATAGTCAAAAATCAGCATCTCCCACGAGACGTCCGAAAACCCCCAGGTGAGGAAGAACTTCAAAATGCCGTAGACGCAGCCCGCGGCAAAGCCCATGCCGACGTTCGAGCGCATGGCAAAGATGACCAGCGGAATCAGCGCGAGACTGATATTGCCGTCAAAGCCGCCGAATTTCAGGCCGATGGGGATTTTCAGATAGCTCAGCGCCAGCGAACAGCCCACGCAGAGCACCCCTTCAAAAAACACGCGCCCGTTGGATCTTTTTGCCATAGTCAAAGGTCCTCCTTGGAATGCGCCGCCGGAAACGTACAGGATTCGACGGAAATCGCAACAATCGGGTATATTTTACCGCGTTTTGCGCGGATTGTCAATTGTCATTTTTCAGGCGCTTTTTCCGGCGAATCTGCTGGACAGGGGGCGAAAGATTTGCTATAATAGGGCTAAGAAATCGAACAGGGGGGATTGCCCATGAAGTGCCCGCACTGCGGTTATCAGGAGAGCAAGGTCGTCGATTCCCGCCACTCCGAGGACGGGATGAGCATTCGGCGGCGCAGAGAGTGTCTGTCCTGCCAGCGGCGGTTTACCACCTATGAGACGGTGGAGATCCTGCCGATCCTTGTGGTCAAGCGCGACAACAGCCGCCAGCCGTTTGACCGCAACAAGATCCTCAACGGAATGCTCCGCGCCTGCGAGAAGCGGCCGGTTCCCATGCAGGCGCTGGAGGACGCGGTGAACGAAATCGAGTCGTTGGTGCAGAATTCTCTGGAGCGGGAGATCACCACCCAGTATATCGGGGAGCTGGTCATGGAGCGGCTCAAGCGGCTGGACGAGGTGGCCTACGTCCGCTTCGCCTCGGTCTACCGGCAGTTCAAGGATATTCACAGCTTTATGCAGGAGCTGAACAAGATTCTCGAGGAACGGGTGTGAGTCCGCATTGCCGCTTGCAACGGGAAAGAAAGGAAAAAAGGACGGGCCTGTGTGTTGGTTAGCGTACCACACAGGCTCGTCCTTTCGGTTGCAAACTTGTAGGGACGAGCAATGCTCGTCCGCTCGTTTCGACACGCAAAAGCGCATCGGCGGACACAATGCTCGTCCCTACATGTCATTCTGAGCGAAGCGAAGAATCCGTCCCCCGTCTCTGTCATTCCGAGCGCCGCAACCTTCCATCAGGCGTCCGACTCCCCCGGCAGAAGGGCCACGCCGTGCTTTTTTAAGAGATCTTCAATGGCCTCGTCCAGCAGGCGGCTCTTTGGAATCCGTGTTTTTTTCGACAGTTCATCCAAAAGCGGCACCAATTCATTCTTCAATGAGGACGTGAACCGCGTCCGATATTTCAGATAGGGTTCCATTTCTATCCCTCCCCGTCTTTTTTCTTATTATAATGGAAACGCTATTTTCAAACAATTGGTTGCAAATAGTGTCTATATAGTGTATATTTAGATTGCAAGGAGGTGAAGAAATGCAAGAAAAAACCATTGAAATGCTTCGAGCAGCCGAAAAGCTCTATTGCCTTGGCGTTGCGCTGGAAGCAGCCAGACAGCGGTTAAAAAAATTGGTGGAAGCCGGGGTGTCCTATCAGTCCGATCAGATGGCAGCCGCCTTACAGTCCTATCAAAGCATGGAAGCGGAATGGAAGCAATTGGAGCAACAGTATTTGGAAAAGAGAGGGAATCCATAACACGACAATATGCGGATACGGTTGCGAATTGGCGGGCGCGAGGGGAGCGCCCCTACGGTGGGGCAGACACGGACCGCCCGTAGGGGAGGCGTTTCGCCTCCCGCGTTTTTTGCGCCGTTTTCGTTCGTCGCGGGACGGGGGACCCGTCCCCTACGGGGCGGGCGCGAATCGGTGGGCGCGAGGGGAACGCCCCTACAGCGCAGCGAAGAATCCGTCCCCCGTCCCTTCATTCTGCATTCTCCATTCTGCATTGTTTCACGCCGACCATGCGTGGGTGATATCGGCGCGGAGGCGTTCGAGGATGCGCTTTTCCAGCCGGGAGATATAGGACTGGGAGATGCCCATACGGTCCGCGACCTCCTTCTGGGTCAGGGGCTGCCGCCCGCCGAGGCCGAAGCGCATGGCGATGATCTCCCGGTCCCGATCCGGGAGGCGCGAGAGGGCCTCCCGCAGAAGCTGGTGATCCACGCTGTCCTCCAGCGCCCGCAGGACGGTATCTCCGTCCGTGCCCAGCACGTCGGAGAGCAGCAGCTCGTTCCCGTCCCAGTCGGTGTTGATGGGCTCGTCCAGCGAAATCTCCCCCTTTTGATTGGAGGTCTTGCGGATGTGCATTAAAATCTCATTCTCCACACAGCGGGAGGCGTAGGTTGCCAGCTTGATGTTGCGATCCCGGCGGAAGGTGTTGATCCCCTTAATCAGTCCGATGGTGCCGATGGAGATCAGGTCCTCCAGATGAATGCCCGTGGATTCAAACCGGCGGGCGATGTAAACCACCAGACGGAGGTTGTGCTCGATCAGCAGCCGCTTTGCGGCCCGATCCCCCTGCTCCAGCAGGGCCAGCGCCTCCGCCTCGGCCTGGCGATCCAGCGGCGGCGGCAGAACGTCGCTCCCGCCGACGTAGAGTATTTTCCCCCGGCGCATCCGCCGGAGCAGTGCGATCAACGCGGATAGATTCATACCGTTTCCTCAACTTTCAGTTTTCATTTTTCAACTATGATTCTCCGCCGCTTCCCTGTACCAGCGCCTCATAGCTCCCGCCGTCGGACAGCTCGGTGGGGGAAAAGGCCACCAGACGCGCGGCGGAGGGGCGGCCATTCTCGGTGATCTGATCCATCGACAGGGCGGCCAACAGGCCGCCCGCGGTTCCGACGGCCCGAAAGGGGATCAGCCGCACGCGCAGCGCGGGCTTTTCCGTGCCGAGCCGGACCAGAAGGGCAGCGGGATCTTCAAATTGGGCGCGGGTCAGACCCAGCTCGGGCAGCAGGCGGGCTGCAACCTGCCAGCGGGCGACCAGCACCGGCTCGCCGGTCACGGGGTCACAAAGGGTGTTGCCCGTGTCGCGCAGAGCGGTGCAGACGCGGGTGCGTCCATCCAGCGTCAGGCCCAGACGCACCAGCTCCCCGCCCCGGTGGCGGGCAAAGCGATCCAGCGCGAGGCGAACGCCGCCATAAACGGCGAGCGCCAGCAGGATCAGCAGCCGCCCGGTCACGCGGTAATAAACCCGTCCGCCCAGCGAAAAGGCCGGGATGCGCAGCAGCCCGCAGACCGCCAGCGCCAGCCCCGCAAAGCCGCAGCAGACGCAGAAGAACCAGAGCCAGCGCTTCCAAGCCTTCCCCTGCCAGCCGAAGCAGAGCAGCCCCATGGCAAAAAAGGGCAGCGCCGCCCCCGGCAGTCGGCCCAGCCAGCCCAGCGCCGGGACGCAGGCCGCCGTCGCCGCGAGTCCCCCGAGGCCAGAGCCGGCCCAGAGCCGCCACGGGCGCGTGCCGCTCCCAGTCACGGAGACCGCCGTTTTCAGCAGCAGAAGATCCACCGCCGCGTTGACAAAGAAGACCTCGTCCACGTAGACTGTCAAACAATCACCTCGGCGTGAGAAGTAACAGGGAACAGGTAACAGATAATAGGTAATCAGTAGTGGGGCGGTAGACGGAACAGGTCCGATTATACACCGCGTCGGCGGAAAAACGGGTCGGTTTTGCCGCCGCGCGCCGCGATATCGTCCGTGCCGGAACGACGCATTCCGCGCGGCGCAAAAAAGTAGGGGCTGTAGCAAAACAGTCTCACAAAAAAGAACGCCGAGGGCTGCAAAAGCAGTATCCTCGGCGTCTTTTTTGTGGTAAAATGT
>CACXHI010000181.1 GCA_902767395.1 Oscillospiraceae bacterium | reverse complement strand
TCGACTGCTTGACGTCGCCCACCATGAAGCGGTTGCGCCCGTCGGCGGAGACGGCGCGGAAAATGGCGTCCTGCACCTGATTCGTATCCTGATACTCGTCCACCATGATCTGACGGTAGCGCCGGCTGATGGAACGGGCCGTTTCGGTGGAAGTTTTCCCGTCCGGCTCAAGCAGAAGGCGCAGGGCCAGATGCTCCAAATCCCCGAAATCGAGCGCGTGCAGGCGACGCTTCTCCGCGTCGAAGCGGGCTGTGAACTCCCGCGTCAGGGCAAAGAGGGCGCGCAGCGTGTCCCCTGTCAGCGCAAGATCGGAAAGCACCTGACGGGAATCTCCATAGAACTCGTCACGCCAGAGGCGCACCAGATACATCGCCTGTGTACGAATTTCCTTTGCCCGGTTTTGCAGCACAGGATCGTCGCAGTTTCGGATCGGCGGCAGACGTCCAAAGTCGGTATCCACCTCGAGGGCCGCCAGCGTCTCGTCCCACGTGGAACAGGCAGCAAGGTGGCGAAGCCTTGCTTCGTTGTCGGCAAACACAGGGCCGTATTTGGCAAGGGTGTCGCTGCACTCCAGCTCCGTTCGGATGCGCGAAAGCGCCTCGGCCTGCTCCAACACACAGGTGCGCAGCCCGTCCAGCAGCCAGCGTCCCCAGACGGTCTGCTCCGCGCCTTCGACCCCGCTAAGATCGAGGCCAGTTTCGCAGGCGTCCAGCCAGCGATCCGGCTGGAGATTGCACTGCGCCGTCGTGTAGACGGAAAGCATCAGCGCCGGGATTCGCCGGTCGTCGCGGCCCGCCCCAAGACCGTCTATGAGCTGACGCAACGCCGGGTCACGTTCAATCTCCCCATATCGCTCCTCCAAAAGCTCTGCCGCAATCTGCTCCTGCAGCGCCGCTGCCTCCGTCTGCTCCAGCATTCGGAAATCCGCAGGCACGTCCAGCGCATAGGAAAACTCCCGAATCAGATCGGCGCAGAAGGCGTGTACGGTGGAGATCTGGGTCATGTAGATGCGGCTCTGCTGTCGTTGGAGGTGGCGATTCTCCGGATCGAGGGCCAAGCGGGCCGCAAGCTCCCGCGCGATGCGCGCCCGCAGCTCGGCAGCAGCCTTCTTCGTAAAGGTAATGATCAGAAATTCATGGATCGAGCATTCCTCATCCCGTCGCAGGATCTGGTTCATCAGCCGCTCGACAATCACCTTCGTCTTGCCGGAGCCAGCGGCGGCGGAGACAAGAATTGGGCCGCCGGGATGCTCCACGGCCATGCGCTGGGCATGGGTCAGGGTATCAGCCATTGGTTTCCGCCTCCTTTTCCAAGGTCTGCCAGAATTCCTCCCGACTGACGGCACGGAGCTTCCGCAGGTCAACCTCGCCGCTGTCCACCCGGCAGACTTCCCGGTAGGGACACCAGCGGCAGGCGTTGTGATCCTCACCGCGCCAGAAGGGGTCGGGCCGGATAGCGCCTGCCCAGAGGCTGTCCGCCAGCGTTCCGAGTGTCCGACGCACATGCGCCTCCACCAGTCCAAGCTGACGGCGATCGGCAAGACTGCCTACGCGCTCGCCGCTCTTTTTCACCATTTTATAGGGCAAATAGATGGGCTCCGCGCCGGGCTCCATTGCCTGAAGGATTTCCTCGTCGTCCAGAAGCAGCCCCTTCCGACGCAGCTTCCGCCTGCGCTGTTTCTCTGCGGCCTCGGCGTCTACCCTTCCTTTTGTCAGCTCCACGTCGTAGCGGGCAGGGAAATACAGAACACCAGCCGGTTCCAGCTCGCGCCCGTAGTAGCGGGCTGCCTCGCCCGTCAGCGCAAAGAGGTAGATCAGCATCTGCATCCCCATTCCGTTGAGAATGTCGGTATCGTCAAAATCCTTCCGGCCCGTTTTATAGTCCACCACGCGCAGATAGGTTTTCCCTGCGGCTGTGGTGTAGAGATCCACGCGGTCCACCACGCCCATGAGGCTGCCCACGGCAAGCTTTCCGGTGATGGGAATTGCGGTTTCTCCCTGAAAAACCTGCTCAAAGTAGGTGGGAATGAATTTTGAGACGGAAAGCTCCCGCGCAAGCTCCCGAACCACCTGCTCGATCTCCCGGTAGCTGCGCTCCAGAAGATAAGCGCCCCGGTGGGTATCGTCGGCCAGACCGCCCAGAATCTCCTTCACAAAGCGGTCATACCACATGCGGGAAAGACCCAGCACCCGCTCCATCGGCACGGCGGCAAAACCGCCCTCTGCTTCGACCTCCTGCACGGTATGTTCGAGCACATAGTGAACTAGTGTGCCGTACATGGCAGGATCCACCGCAGCCTGCTTTCGCTCTTGCAGCTTCAGACCGTATTGCAGAAAATAGCCGTACTTACAGGCGGCCAGCTTGTCCACCTTCGAGGCCGAGAGGGAGAGCGCCGCGCCGTAGAGCGCCTGCACCGTCTCCCGGCTCAGCGTTCCCGGCGTATAGTCCGCCCGCTCGGTCAGTGTCCGGACAGCCGGTGCCAGCTCCGGAAATCGGGCAAGGGCACGCTTCCCGGCCTCGCCCGACGAGAGCAGCAGGGCCGCCGCGCCGTCGGCGTCGGAAGGCAGAGGGCGCCGCTCGGTCACCGCGCAATGGGGAAAGAGCGCTTGCAGACGGGTAAAAAGATAGCTCGGCGTCTGCAAATCACAACTCACCATCAAGCTCTCGGTCGGCGCGGTCAGCACCGAATAGGCATTCAAAAGCTCCCGGTCAATCCGCTCCTCCCCCTCCGGGGCAGCGGGCAACCCCGCCGCCTTCATTCTTCGCCGCTCGGCGTCGCTGAGCAATCCGCTCCCCGCCTGATAAGCAGGCAGCAAACCGTCCGACGCGCCGAGCAGAATCAGATGGGACAGGCGCGCGTTTCGCATCGCAGGCAGCGCGCCGACCCGCACGCAGTCCACCGCGGCAGGAATGGAACCGACGGTGTTTTGGGTCAGCGCGGCGCGAAACAGGCGGCAAAATTCCTCGGCCGAGCGGGTTCCCGCGCCGAGAACACCGTAGATCTGCTCCATGACGCCGATCAGGATCTCATAGAGCTGGGTCAACTCCTGCGCCTGCTGCAGCGCTCCGGACGCCGCCAACGCCCGCGCACGTTGCTCCAGCCGTTCCTCCAGCACGATGGCTTGCAGGAACGCCTCCAAGGCACGAATCTGCGCGGCGGTATCCGACGCGGCTTGCAGCGCCCTGCGTAGCGTCAGCAGGGGGACAATCGCCGCTTCCCTTGCCTCGTTCAGGGGGGCAAGGAGGGCTTGGAGGGTTTCGGCGGGGAGCGGCTCCAGCGTCGGCCCGCTTGGATTTCGGTCAAACGGCGCATCCCAGCGCGTCCCCCGCAGATTCCAGATATAGGCGTAGTTTTCCAGCCGGTCCGCCATTTCCCGCTCGCAGGGCGCGTAGCCGGATTTCAGGTACTCGCAGACGGCCTCCGCCTCCATGGCTCCTGAAGCCGCCTCCAGCGCAAAGACCACCGCACGGATGACACCGTGGCGGAGCACGTCCTTGGAGCCGGAAAAATAAACGGGAATCCCGCTGCGGTCCAACAGCGTCTCCAAAAGCGGTTCATAGATCTTTGGATCGGTATAGGCCACGCCGATCTCCCGCCAGCGGACGCCGCCGTGAACCAGAGCCTGAATCCGGCCCAACGCCAGCTCACAGGCCTCCGCGGGGCCGGAGGCCGGGCAGAGGGCAATCTGCTCCGCAGCTGCGTCCCAGCTCTGCGCCCGAGGGGCGAAGAGCGCCTGAGCCAAATGACGCAGCGGGCCGGGATGGGCCGGGGCCGTCTGCGCGGCGGAGCGGAATCGGATACCGTTTTTCTGCGCCAGCTCCCGCAGCGTGGCTGCTGTGGCGCGCGGAACGGCAAACACGCCCTGCCCACCGCGCAGGCTGTCACAGCAGAGATAGACCGTCACCCGCTCCGCACGCACTGCCAGCGCCTCCAGCACGCCCAGCTCCTGACCGGTAAAATCCGAGAAACCGTCCACGACCACGTGCAGGCCTTCGGCAAATGCGCTTTCCCAGAGCGCGTTTCGCAGACGATCCAGCCGCGTGGAGGCATCCATCGCAGACTGGGCGCAGACCGTATCATAAAGCTCCAGAATCAGACAGAGCTCCTCTAACTTGGCGGACAGCGGCTCCGACAGGCCCTCGCGGGCCTGTCGAACGGCTGCGGCGTCCAGCCCATAGGCGTGAAACTCATCGACCACCTGCAGCAGTTGCTCCAAGAACTCCGGCTTGCCGATCTGTGCGCCGTAGAGCCGCAGCTTGGGGCGAAGCAGCTCCAAGGCGCCCGCCATGGCAATGAGCCGTCCGCTCTGATCGAGCGTCGGCACGGCGGCTCCGCCGACTGCCGAGAAGACGCGAGAAGCCAGCCGGGTGAAGCTCAGTACCTCCGCCCGACGGCTGATCGTATCGCCTCCCTGCTCACACAGCGCCCACTCCGCGTCGAAGGAATTCTGCTCGGGAACAAGCAGGATCCCCCTGCCCTCCGCCTTGCGCGCGCAAAGCTCTGCCCGTGCAAGACGAGCGTTGGCCTTCCAGTCCGGACTGTATTTGACTTGCAGCATAGAATCATCTCGCTTTGCAGTTGCCCCGCCGCAGATTCGCCAGCGTTCGACAGGCGTTCCTCTCCCTGTGTGGCGGAGGTTTTCAATTTGCCTTTATCATACCATATTTTTCTTTCGCTGAACAGAGTTTTTTTCTCCTCGCCCCTTGCAAGGACCGGATTTCTGTTCTATAATAGCCAAAAAGAGGAAGGGTAGGTACAGGTATGAGAATTGCGATCATCGGCGCTGGCGCGTCCGGCATGGCGGCGGCAATCGCCGCCGCTGCCTCGGGCCTCCATCAGGTGCTGCTGTTTGAGCGTCAGGCCCGTGTGGGGCGGAAGCTGCTGGCGACCGGAAACGGACGCTGCAACCTCTCCAACTGGCACACCGCCCCGAATCATTATCACGGCAGCAGCCCGGACTTCGTTCTGCCCGCGCTGGAGGCCTTCCCGGTCGATCTGGTGCTGGAATTCTTCCAGTCGCTGGGGCTCTACACCGTGACAGAGCCGAGCGGGCGCATCTATCCGTACTCCGATCAGGCAAACTCCGTGGTGGACGTGCTGCGCTTCGCTCTGAACCGGCAAAACATTGAGCTTCTGATCGGGACGGAGATTGTCAGTGTAAAAAAGCAGGGGGACGTCTTTGATTTGAAGGATCAAACCGGAACGCACCGGCAGACCGACCGCCTGATCGTCGCCTGCGGCGGCGCCGCAGGGACAAAGCTGGGCGGCGGGCTTTCCGGCTATCAGCTCCTGCGTTCGCTGGGACACCACTGCACGAAGCTCCATCCCTCCCTCGTCCAGCTCAAAACCGAGACGGAGCTGGTCAAGGCCCTCAAGGGTGTCCGGGCCAACGCTTCCCTTCGCCTCACCCTGCACGACAGCCTTCTGGCCACCGCCGCAGGCGAGGTGCAGTTTACGGATTACGGCATTTCCGGTCCGGCAGTCTTTGACCTTTCCCGCACTGCGGCAACGGCGGAGGGCTCGGTTCTGCATCTGGATCTGCTGCCCGAATATCCGAGCGAGGATCTGCTCTCGGCACTCTGCATCCGCATCTCGCGCTTTCCCTTCCTGCTGGCGGATGATCTGCTAACCGGGATTCTGCACAACCGGCTGGGCCGTGTGGTGGTAAAGGCCTGCGGCATCGGGTTGACCACCCCGTTGACCGAGCTGAGCTGGGACGCTTTGAATACCGTCGTCGCCCTCTGCCACGATCTGCCTCTCAGCGTCACGGGCAACATGGGGATGGACGGTGCGCAGGTCACGGCAGGCGGCGCAGTCACGATGGAGTTCTATCCCGAAACGCTCCAGAGTCGAATCGTCCCCGGACTTTATGCCGCCGGGGAGGTGCTTGACGTGGACGGAGACTGCGGCGGCTTTAATTTGCAGTGGGCTTGGTCCTCCGGCCTGCTTGCCGGACAGATTCGTGAATAATCCGGCTTGTTCCGCGCTCTTGGGACCGTCTTGCAATCAGCTCAAATTAAAAAACGAAACGGAAACAGATTATGTTAACAATCAGAGATCTCACCGTGCCGCTTCGGCACGACGTTTCCATGCTCTACTATCTGGCGGCGCAGGCGCTCGGCGTCCAAGCCTCCCAGATAACGGAGCTGCGCATCCGGCGCAAATCGCTGGATGCCAGAAAGAAGCCGGAGCTTCGATATATTTACACCGTAGACGTGGCGCTGCGCAAAAGTGAGAAGCAGGTGCTTCGTCAGTGCAGAAACAGCAGGGTCAGTCTTGCCTCGGACGTGTGGTATCGCCCGCCGAAGCCCGCCGCTGTTCCGAACACGCGGCCCGTCGTGGTCGGCTTTGGCCCGGCAGGGATGTTTGCATCGCTGGTGTTGGCCATGGCCGGGCTGCGCCCCATTGTACTTGAACGCGGACAGGACGCACAGAGGCGGCACCGTGCGGTGGCGCAATTCTGGCATACCGGGATCTTGGATCCGGAATGCAACGTCCAGTTTGGCGAAGGGGGCGCCGGAACCTTTTCCGACGGAAAGCTGAACACCGGAACGCGGAACGAACGGCAGGGCTGGGTTTTGCGCCAGTTCGTGCGCTTCGGTGCAGACGAAAGCATTCTCTGGGACGCGAAGCCCCACGTTGGTACCGACGTGCTGTTGACGGTGGTGCAAGCCCTTCGGGAGCGGGTCGTCGCCCTCGGCGGAGAGGTGCGCTTCGGCGCAAAGCTCACGGGACTTCGGATGGATGGTGGAATGCTGAAGGCGGCGGAATTCGAGCAGAACGGCGAGGCGCAGCTTCTGCGCTGTGAACGACTGATCCTTGCGCCCGGACACAGCGCCCGCGACACCTTCCGAATGCTTGAAGGGCTCGGACTGGCCATGGAGCCGAAGCCGTTTTCGATGGGCGTGCGGATCGAGCATTTGCAAGCAGCCGTCAACCGCGCCCAGTACGGCGCGCAGACGGAGGCAGTTCCGGCTGCGGACTACAAGCTAAACGTCCATCTGCCGGACGGCAGCTCCGCCTACACCTTCTGCATGTGTCCGGGCGGGTATGTGGTCGGCGCCACCTCGGAGCCCGGCAGGGTCGTGACGAACGGCATGAGCAATTTTGCCCGCGAGGGAGAGAACGCCAACGCCGCCCTGCTGGTGACGCTGGAGCCGAAGGACTTTCCGGACCAATCCACGCTCGGCGGCATGTACTGGCAGCAGGCAATCGAGGAGGCCGCCTTTCAGGCCGGCGGCGGCAATTACCGCGCCCCGGCGCAGCGGGTGGGCGATTTTCTGGCGCACCGGGCGACGGAGCAATGGGGCGCGGTTCAGCCCACCTACCGTCCGGGTGTGACCCCCTGCGAGCTACATACCGTGCTGCCCCCGCGTCTGACGCAGGTTTTGGAGCAGGCCATTCCCGCGCTGGGAAAGCTCCTGCGCGGCTATGACGATCCGGACGCCGTGATGACCGCACCGGAAACGCGCAGCTCTTCCCCGGTTCGCATCCTGCGCGGCGAGGAGAAGGAATCTCTCACCCTGCGCGGTCTCTACCCCTGTGGCGAAGGCGCAGGCTACGCCGGCGGGATTCTTTCCGCCGCAGTGGACGGAATTCTCTGCGCGGAGGCCGTGATCGCCTCGTTCTGACCGATCCGTGCCGACCGCGCCAGCGACGCGCAGACGACACAGAAGGAAGCACCCCCAGCGAGAAATCGGGCCGTCCCGACTTTTCGCTGGGGGTGTTTCTGCGTTTTGGTCTTCCAAGGATCACGCCGGCAGAAACGGCGTCATTAAATCTTCAAAACAAAGAAGAGGACCGCAGCAACCACGAGTGCCAGACCAATCAGCTTGAAGATGATTCTTTTCAACTTCAAGCCGATCAGAATCAGAATGATCGCCACCACAGAGGTAGGAAGCGCCGCCGTATAGGTTTTGAACAGTTCAATGATCTCATCCATTTGAGATTCCTCCCTTCATCCATGTGGGGACAGCCATGCTTGTTCCTGCGTCATGTGCAACACCGTACTACCCTCCAAACGCGAAGGCAACCATCGCGGCCACTGAGAGGGCAATGCCGATCCACACGTATCTCCTATCCTGATTGCGGTTTCCGGCAGACCAGATCACAGCGGAAATGACCGCCAGCGCAATGGTGATCGGATGGGCAGACAGAAAATCCATCGGAATTAACCGCCTCCTTCTTCAGTCTCTTCTCGAAAATCACACTTCTCTCTTTCGCATTATACTGGATCATCAGGAAAAAAGCAATTCTTTTTTCTGTTTCCGAACAACGCGGCGGATCTTTCCATTCAGCCAGCCGCCGCAGCGGCACACACTGTGCGCCGCTCCCCATACGCGGTCCGATGCGCAGTTCTCTGTCAAGTCCGGCGCGACGAGAATTCTTCTTGCCAACCGGGGCGGGCTGTGCTATAATTGCACGGAAATCTGTTGAAAGCACGGCTGTGCAGGCGACAGTGCGACCGCCTTTGCCGCATAAATACCCTGCCCCGTTGAAGGAAGCGAAACAGCGTCATGGAAGAAAACTTGATTGTGGAATTCTCCATTTTTGCCCTGATCGGCGTAGGCTTTCTGGTACGAAAGCTGAACGTTGTCACCCAGCAGGGGCAGAAAAGCCTGACCAATCTGGTTGTGGACGTCATTCTGCCCTGCAACATTCTTTCGGCCTTCCTGTCCTCGGACACGGGAACGATCCTGACCGACGGAATCTGGGTGCTCGGTATTTCGACCGTTTTCCACTTCTTCTGTCTGCTCTACGGCCGCCTGTTCTTCCGAAAGCCGCCCATTGGGGAACGAAACTGCCTGCGCTTTGCCACGGTCTGCTCCAACGCCGGCTTTCTCGGCAATCCGGTGGCCGAGGGGCTGTATGGCTTGGAGGGACTGGCGCTGGCAAACTTCTATCTGATTCCCATGCGCGTTTTGATGTGGTCCTCCGGCATTGCGATTTTTTCCGGCTCGCGCGACTGGAAATCCACCGTCAAGAAGGTTTTGACACACCCCTGCATCATTGCGGTGGAGCTTGGGATTCTGGGAATGCTGTTCCACGTTCAGCTTCCGGTGCTCATCAAGAAGCCGATTACCTATCTCAGCAACTGCAATACCGCAACGAGTATGCTGGTCATTGGAATGATTCTCGCACGTCTTGAGCTCAAACAGTTTCTTGACAAGACGGTTTTGTTTTTTTCTCTGCACCGACTGTTGCTCCTCCCCGCTCTGGTACTGCTGGCCTGTTCTCTGCTTCCGGTTTCCGTGACGGCACGAAACATCTGCGTGATCCTCGCGGCAATGCCTGTTGCTGCCAACACCAGCATTCTCGCGGACAAATACGATCAGAATTCGCTCTACGCGACGAAGCTGGTAATCGTCTCCACGATTCTCAGCATCCCCACCACCGCGCTCTGGAGCATGATTCTTTTGCACCTGTAAGAAGCCTCCCTTTTCCGTATCGCACAGGGGCTGTAGCAAAACAGTCTCACAAAAAAGAACGCCGAGGGCTGCAAAAGCAGTATCCTCGGCGTCTTTTTTGTGGTAAAATGT
>CACXHI010000180.1 GCA_902767395.1 Oscillospiraceae bacterium | reverse complement strand
TTCCGCCGCCAGCGGGCCACCTTTTCATGGTCGCCGGAGGTCAGGATCGGCGGCACCTCCCGGTCGTGCCAGACGGCGGGGCGGCTGTACTGGGGGTACTCCAGCAGCCCCGCCCAGGGGCGCTCGTCCTCGAAGCATTCCGGATCGGACAGGACCCCCGGCAGCAGGCGACAGACCGCATCCGTCACCGCCATGGCGGCGATTTCGCCGCCTGTCAGCACGAAGTCGCCCAGAGAAATTTCCTCGTCCACGCACTCGTCGATGAAGCGCTGGTCAATGCCCTCGTAGTGCCCGCAGACCAGAATCAGATTCTCATAATCCGCCGCAAGACGGCGGGCGGCAGGCTGATCGAACACCGTACCGCAGGGGGACAGATAAATCGTATGCGGCTGCGTCCCGGTTTCTTCCCGGATATGCGCCCAGCAGCGGTAAAGCGGGTCCGCCTGCATCACCGCCCCGTGGCCCCCGCCGTAAGGGTAATCGTCCACCTGATTCTGCTTGTTGGTGGTGTAGTCCCGAATCTGGTGGGTGCGGATGGTGATGAAGCCGCGCTCCTGCGCCCGCCCGAGGATCGACTCGGAGAGCACGTCGCCCACCGTATCGGGAAACAGGGTCATAATATCAATCCGCATCGGTCTGCATCCCCTCGATCAGATTCACATCCACCCGGCCCAGCGAGAGATCCAGCTCCGGCACGAAGGCGCGGACGTTCGGGATCATATATTCATGCGCGCCGCGCACCACCCACACGTCAGAGGAGGGCATGGACAGAATCTCGCGGATGGTCCCCAGCGCCTCCCCGTTGGCAAACACGGGCAGACCGATTAGATCCGCCTGAAACACCGTCCCCGCCGGGATGTGCGGGTCGTCCCGGGCAATGTGCAGCACCCGCTCGCGCAGGGCTGCGGCTTCCTCCACGGTGTCGATCCCCTGAAATTTCGCCAGCACGCAGGTCTTCTGCACGCGGCAGGATTCCACGGCCAGTGGGCGCATCTGCCCGGCGTCCGCCCGCGCGCCGCCTGCCGGCGCGAGATAAAAGGTCTTGAAGCGGGTCAGGAATTCCGGAGAATCCGCCCAAGGCAGAATCTTGACCTCCCCCTTGATCCCATGAGTGGAGACAATTTTCCCGGTTTCCAGATAGGTTTCTTTCATGTGCGTTCTCCTTTCGTGGCGCACGGGGCGCGTCGGGACAAGCTTTTCCCCACGCGCCGAATCACAAAAGGGCCGCTGCCTCTCAGCAGCAGCCCTTTTGGGGTCAATCAACAATCTCGACGCTGACGCGAACGCCCTTGCGCTGGGCAACCGCCTTCATAATCGCGCGAATCTCCTTGGCAATTCGCCCGCCGCGTCCGATGACCTTGCCCATATCCTCAGGTGCAACACGAAGCTCCAAAACCATGGGGTCGCCCTCAAAGGACTCCACGGTGACCTGCTCCGGGTGCTCCACCAGATTCCGGGCGATATAGAGCAGCAGTTCCTTCATCGTTCTGCTCCCGGTTCTTACAGAACGCCGGCCTTCTTGAGCAGTCCTCTGACAGTGTCGGTGGGTTGTGCGCCGTTCTTGATCCAGGTCTGCGCCTTCTCCACGTCAACCTTGATCTCGGCGGGATTGGCCAGAGGATCGTAGGAACCGATCTCCTCGATGCAGCGGCCGTCACGGGGGCTGCGGGAGTCAGCGACAACGATGCGGTAGTAGGGGTTCTTCTTCGCGCCCATTCTTCTGAGTCTGATCTTAACCATGATAATATCTCCTTGTTTTTTGTTGGTTTTTTGATATCAAAGTCCGGGGATTCCCGGAAAACCTCGTTTTTGCAGCTTCTTGAGCTTCTTCCCGGCGCCCTTGCCGGTGAACTGCTTGACCATCTTCTGCATCGTGTCGAAGCGCTTGAGCAACTGGTTCACGTCCTCCACGCGGGTTCCGCTGCCGGCGGCAATGCGCTTCTTGCGGCTGGAGCCGAGGAGGCCGGGATTCTCCCGCTCCTGCGGCGTCATGGACTGGATGATGGCCTCCACGCGGGTCAGCGCCTTCTCGTCCACCTGCAAATCCTTCACGTTGCTCATGCCGGGAACCATGCCCAGCAGATCCTGAAGATTGCCCATGTTCTTGAGCTGGCTGAGCTGGTCGTAGAAGTCGGTCAGCGTGAACTTGTTCTGACGCAGACGCTCCTCCATCTCGGCAGCCTTCTTCTGGTCGATGGCCTGCTCCGCCTTCTCGATCAGGCTGAGCACGTCGCCCATACCGAGAATCCGGCCCGCCATGCGGCCGGGGTGGAAGGGCTCGATCTGATCGAGCTTCTCGCCCACGCCGATGAATTTGATCGGCTTGCCGGTCACGGCCTTGACAGACAGGGCCGCGCCGCCGCGGGCGTCGCCGTCCAGCTTGGAGAGCATCACGCCGTCGATGTCCAGCCACTCGTTGAAGGTCTGGGCCGCGTTGACCGCGTCCTGACCCGTCATGGCGTCCACCACCAGCAGGATCTCAGAGGGCTTGACCTCGGCCTTGATCGCCTGAAGCTCCTGCATGAGCTTTTCGTCCACATGCAGACGGCCCGCCGTGTCGAGGAAAACCATGTCGTTGCCGTGCTGCTGCGCGTGGCGCAGACCGGCCTTGGCAATCTTCACAGGGTCGTCCTGCCCCATCTGGAACACGGGAATATCGAGCTGCGCGCCCACGACCTCAAGCTGCTTGATCGCGGCGGGGCGGTACACGTCGCAGGCCACAAGCAGCGGGCGCTTGCCCTGCGTCCTCTTGAAGTATCCGGCGAGCTTCGCGCCGTTGGTCGTCTTGCCCGCGCCCTGAAGTCCCACCAGCATGACGACGGTGGGGCCGTTGGAGGCCATAGTGAGCTTCTGATTCTCGCTGCCCATCAGGGTGGTCAGCTCTTCGTTGACGGCCTTGACCACCATCTGCGCAGGGTTCAAGCCCTCCAGCACGTCGTTGCCGACGCAGCGCTCGGTGACAGCGGCGGTAAAGTCCTTGACGACCTTGTAGCTGACGTCGGCCTCCAGCAGCGCAAGACGAATC
>CACXHI010000179.1 GCA_902767395.1 Oscillospiraceae bacterium | reverse complement strand
TTTTCGACCGGACGCTACGGCGGCGTCCATCCATCGCAGCAGGGCGGTCACCTCGTCGCGGGTAATCGGGTCCTCGGGACGGAAGCGCTCCTCGGTCGTTCCTGGCATCCAGCCCTGATTGCAGACAAAGGCAGCCGCCGGAACATACCGGTCGCCCAGCTTCACGTCGCGGAAGGGATTGCAGCCGCAGCGCGGGCAGAGATCCCCCTCCATCGGCACGGCGCAGGAATGGAGGTAGCCGACCCGGTCGCGCCCGTAGAAGCGCACAATGACGTAGCCGCGCTCAAAATAGTCGGTTTGGAGCTTGGACAGGGGGCGCTCCTCGTCGGCGGCGCGATACCATCGCCGCCTCGCCGCGGGCTGACGCTCCTCCGCAATCTCAATCCCGGTGACGGTTCCGGAAGGGTCCAGCGTCATATCGGTGACGAGTACACAGTGCTTGCCCTCCCGCAGCAGACAGTCCCCCACGCGGAGCTCCTCCCAGCCGCCCTTGACCAAGGCGCCGAACCGATCCAGCGTCAGGGTTGTTTCCCGCTGTTTCAGTCCCCACGCCCACGAGACAAAGGCGCTGCACTCGCAGCTGTAATAGGCGGAGGGATTGCGTTGAATCTGCGATACGGAGCGCTGGGAAAACATGGGACTGTCCGGGTCCCGCACCTGACGGAGAAATTCCGGAAAATCGGTCTGCCACGGAACGTAGCTGCCCGAGCGGTGCGGCTGCCCGTAGGGAATGCCGGTATAGGTTATCCCGGCGTGGAAGAGGTTTGCCTCCCGATCCTTCCAGCCGACGACCTCGCCCACGGGTGTCCAGCGGATATCCGTGATCTGTCTAGCCCGCTTGACCAGATTCCGCACACCGGGCGAGAGAACCGGATGCAGCTCGCCGGACGCCTCGCGCAGCTCCGTCTCTATCCGCTCCCTGCTCCATCGACTAAAGATCATTTGTCCAATACTTCGACCTGAATGGATTTGACCGTTTCCTCAATCACGGCCAGCTCCTCCGCCGTCAGCTTCAGCTCCAGACAGCGCACGGTGTCGGCCACGTTGGCGGGCTTGCGCATTCCGACAAGCAGGCTCATGTCGGGGAACTGCGCCAGCGCCCAAGCCTCGACCAGCTGGGCGTAGCTGCATCCGTGGGCCGCGCAGAGCGGCTTCCAAACCTCGAAGGCACGGCGAAGCCCTTCGTGATAGGATTCCGCCACCCACGGAATGCGGGCACGGATGTCGGTCTTGGCAAACTTCCGCTCCAGAAATTCCGGCCCGGTCAAAAAGCCCTCCTCCAGAACGCCGTAGGTCTGGAAGGTTGTGCCGTACTTCTCGCAGACCGGGAAGTAATCCCGTCCGTGGAAGGGAGAAAGGACGCTGAAGAATTCCTGCACGACGGCGACGCCCTGCTGCTTGTCCGGCGCGGACTGGTACTGCTCCAGATCGGAAGGCTGGCTGTTGGAAAGGCCGTAGGCGCGAATTTTTCCTTCCCGGATCAGCGCCTCCAGCGCGCCCACGGTATCGGCCACGGGGAAGGACTTGCAGACGTAATGGACGATCACGGAATCGAGATAATCCGTCTTCATCCTGCGCAGAGAGTCCTCCACGTCGCGGCGAATGGCCTCGGGCCGGGTGTCGTTGTTGACGGTGTAGCCGTCGCGGGAATAGTGGAAGTTGCCGCCCTCCCCTCTCCAGTTCAGGGAGCACTTGGTCTGGAGGATGAAATCGTGCCGACGGCCCGCGAGGGCAGCGCCCAGCAGCTCCTCGCTCGCGCCGGTACCGTAGACGGGCGCGGTGTCGACGTAGTTGATGCCCTGCTCCCTGCAGGCGTCCAAAAGGGCTTTCGCCTCGGCCACGGTGGAGTCCTTATCGGACCAGACGCTGCCGCCGCCCAGCCCCCAGGTGCCAAGCGCCACAGCCGATACGTTCAGGTCGGAGCTTCCAAGCTTGCGGTAAATCATAGTATTAGCCTCCTGTATTCGGGAATCAGATGGAATTCCGTTCGATTTGTTTTTGTTTGGGATGCTATTATACCATATCCGCCCGGAAATGGGAAGCACTTTTCTCGGCGAACCACGCCGCATAACCGTTCAGCCGATCCGTAGTGGTCGATGGCCACGTCGGTCAAAACGTCGCATCAATCGACCACTTTCCGTAGATGCAAAGTGAGGCCGCTGTGGTCAGCGGCCACTACAGATCAGCCGCCACTACAGGTCAACGGCAATTACGGGCTGAACTGTTACGAAAAAGCCGCGAATTGTTTAATTTGTTCAAAATTTCCTTGCATTTTCTTTTTTCTTCTGGTAATATAGTCTTGCCACACAATTCCATATTTTTGTTTGTCTGAGGCAGGTGTTTTTCCATTCTTTGGAAAAACACCTGCTCTGTTTCACTTGCATCAGACAGACGAGTGAGCATTGTGTGGCAGCAATTGGGGCTATGTGTTTTTCGCGCATGGCCCATTGCGGCCATGCGTTTTTATTTCCCGGAAGCGCGTGGTAAAAATATATGAAAAGGAGATGTGGGAAATGAAACAAAGAATCCTGTCCCTGCTGCTGGCACTGACGCTGCTCTGCGCCATGCTGCCGCAAATCGCACTCC
>CACXHI010000178.1 GCA_902767395.1 Oscillospiraceae bacterium | reverse complement strand
GAAAGGCGCAAAGGAACAGCTCGAGAAGGCACTGGAGATTGATCTCCGGCTGGCGGAGGCCCACCCGTCCGCCTATGCGCCGGATATGGCAGCGACCCGTTTCAACTGCGGCCTTCTGGAGCTTGCATCGGACCGCCGCGTGCAGGCGCTGGCGCAGTTTACAGAGGCGGAGCGCCTGTGGCGCAAATACCCAGGATTTGCGGATTGGGCGGATCGGGCCGCGGCGCTTGCGCGGTACTGCAAGGACGATTGAGGCGGACGCCGAATGATGAGAAGGGAGGACAGGAGCATGGAGAACAAGTACGTCAAGCAATATCAGGCGCAGCTTGCGCGCGTGACGGACGAGGAGGAAAAGGGCTATCTGCTCACCCGCGTTTTTCCGCAGATGGCCTTTTACAGCGCCGGAAGTCGGCGGTGCAAGCAGCGGTATCAGCTTTTTGCCCTGCTGTCGATCATCTTCAACGGGGTGATTCCGGTGCTGATGCTGCTGACGGAGCTGACCGGGCTGGAGCTGATTGTACGTCTCGCGGTTGCGGCGCTGAGTGCCGGCGCGGGCATTCTCACCGCGATTTCCGGCATGAAAAACTACCGGGAGCTGTGGATTCAGTACCGGGTGAGCTTGGAGCTGATGAAGCTGATGGTGGATCGCTACTTTCTCCGAGTCGGGGATCTGGGCAGCGACGATCCTGCGGTGCGCCATGAGGCGCTTCAGCGTCAGTGCGAGGCCATTATGGCGGAGGAGTCCCGCCAGTGGCGCGAGCTTTTGACCGAAGCAAAGAAGCAGGGTTGAGTCGGCCTGATGAAAAAACGGAAGATTTCCAGAAAAAGCTTGCATTTTTCGTTTGGATGTGCTAAAATAAAATTCGCTTTGTAAAGGTATTACGGCTGCCGTGTGCCGTGAACTGCGGCATTGGGAGGTTTGAATATGAATCTGAACACTCTGAAGATCATCGCGCTGGTGCTGGATCTGATCTGCGCCGTCCTGCTCACCGCCACTATCCTGTTCCAGTCCGGCAAGTCCGCCGGCCTGTCCGGCGCCATCGCCGGTGCTTCCGACTCCTTCATGGCGAAGGGCGGCAGCAGAACGCTCGACGCGAAGCTGGCCAAGGCGACCAAGTGGATTGGTCTGGCCTTCGTGGTTCTGAGCCTTCTGACCACCATTCTGGTCACTGCCTCTGCTTCCGTTCAGTAAGCACCTCTGAAAACTGACCCGTTCTCTGCGTGGAGGACGGGTCGGTTTTCTTTGTCTTCTTCAATTTGCGGCGGGCAGACGGCCGCCGCTGTCCCGGGCGAGGTAGTACTGCGCATATTGCATCTCCTGCAGCGCCTGCTTTTCTTCTGCGGTCAGCTCGCTGCCGGATACAAGGACGCCGTTTTGCAGGAAACGGTTCTTCGTGGAAACCACGGGGAGCATTGCCCGCACCCGATCGCTGAGCTTCTGATAGGAGGGCCCCTCCCAGCCGCAGGCATCAAACAGCTCGTTCATCAAAAAGCATGGGCTGAACGACGGTCCTTCCCCGACGAGGTCGGCGCCGAGCTTTTTCTTGGCGGCGTTGTTGGCCCAGATCAGGTACTCGGTGCTATAGTAATTGTAGAAGGCCGTCTCGGTCTCGGAGGTCAGGTCAATGTCCAGCGCCGTATAGACGCTGTTCTGATCCCCCAGCCAGGGCTTGTGATCTCCGAAGAAAACCAGAATCCACGGCGTTTCATCCTCCCGCAGGCGGTCGGCCAATGCAAGCATCTGGTTGCCCGTGTCCTCCACGCCGTGCAGATAGTTGTTGACGATGGTATAGGAGGCGTCGTCCAGACCGTCTTTCGGAACGTATGGCGCGGCAAAGCTCTGTGTGTCCTCGGGATAAGGTCCGTGGTTCTGATAGGTAACGTTGAAGGAGAACACGTGGTCGGCGGTTTGCAGATCCTCCCGGCAGAGCTTTTCAATCTCGGGCAGGAGCACGCCGTCCGAAATCAGCCGATCCGGGGCCATGGCCTCATAGTAGTTTTCCCGGAACCGGTAGTTCTCAATACCGAGGTTTGCGTTGACGTTGAGCCGATTATAGAAGGCCTCATAGCCGGGGTGCGAGCCGTTGACCGCGTAGCCCTGCTCCGCAAAATAGCGGGCGTAGCTCCAGCTTGCCCGGCGGAAGCTGGTCAGCGTCGAAAAGCCCGTCAGAACGCAGCGCTCCGTGTCAATCGTTCCGGCAGCGAAAATATTCGTGACCAGACTGCCGTGCAGACTCTCGCTTTGCAGCCGGTGGAAGGCAGCGTAGGGGTCGGCGGCAGTGATTCGGTCAGTGCAGCGGCTCAGGTCGGCAAAGGCCTCGTACATCACGACAATGACGTTGACCTTCCGCTCCTCGGGAATATCGTCGGTGGGATACTGCTCCAGAAGGGCGACCGCCGCCTGCTCCTGATAGCCCTCCGGCGCGGTCACTACCGCGCTGCGAACGGAATAGAGAAACGGGTACATACAACCCTTGGAGATAAATACGTTGCTGTCAATCCATCGGTTCAGCGACCCCCAGCAGGGATAGCTGTCATAGCGTTCCCGGTCGGTATAAACGTTCGTATACAGCAGCACCGAGGCGCCGATCAGCAGCGCGGCAATCCCCAGCCGGGGCAGGAGCTTCGGAAGCCGCCCACGGAGCAGGAAAAAGAAAACCAGCGTGCCCAGCACCACCAACGCCGCGGCAATCAGCATGTGCCGGGTGACGACAATATAGCTGCCGCCCATTTTCAGGCCCTCGGAGATGACCGTCAGATCCTCTGCAACGATGGGATCGCTGCGGCCCAGAAGCTTCCAATACTCCGCAAAGGAGTAAATCAGGGTAAAAACGCCCGTGACGAGGAAGGCGATCCATGCCCGGTTCGTCAATACCCAGAGCAGGAAAACCAGCAGCACAAAGGGCAGCGCGTTCAATAGCACCAGACCGGGCTGCGTAAAGTAGTAATCAAACAGGTATTTCCCATAGCGCCCCGTGCCAAACCAGAGATTCATCAGGCCAAAAAACAGGCCGGAGCCTAACAGCAGCAGTCCCGTGACGATGCCAAGCCAGAACTGGGTTTTGCGCGGCTTTCCGACCGGGTCGAAGCGTGCAAGGCGCTGCTTCCATTTTGTTTCGTGTTTCATATCTGTGTTGCTCTCCTCCTACTGATCAGTGGAACACGGCGTATTTCACCAGCGCCAGTGCCTCGCGCAGCACATAGGCCGGACGGCTGTAGTTCATCGAACGGGCAGCAAGGCCCTCCGCTTGCAGGCCGAGATCCTCCGCGATGGTCAGGGCACGGCCGATGTGGAAATCATTGCTGACAATCGCAACGGGTCCGCTCAGCCCCTCGCGCTCCATGAGCGCCATGGAAAAGCGCAGATTCTCCGCCGTGTCGCGGGAAGCGTCCTCCAGATAGAGCCGCGCCGGGTCGATCTGCAATTGCACCAGACTTCTGTACATGCTCTCCGCCTCGGAGACGTCCTCCCCCGAGCCCTGTCCGCCGGAAAGCACGGCCACGGCCTCGGGATGCTCCGTCAGATAGTCCGCCGCAGCCTGAACCCGATAGCGCAGCAGAAGGGAGGGGGTGCTTCCCCGCACCTGACAGCCCAGAACAATGACTGTCCGGCAGGGCTTTTCCGGCACGTCATGCAGGTGGGAAACCACCTTTGCGCACAGTCCCGCCAGCACGAGCGCCAGCGCCAGCAGCGCCGCGCCGGAGGCCGCCAGCAGCACCTTCCCCCAGCCGTGCCTCCAGATCCGCCGCAGCAGACGCGCAAGCGCCGTCCACCAGAAGAAGACCGCAGCCAGCAGCAGGAAGCCGCACATCGCCACCACATTTGCCAGATTGAGAATGCCTCCAAAAATCGGCAGGAGAAACACAACGAAGCCCAGCAGACACAAGCCGGTCAGAAGAAGCTGCCAGAGGGTCCGCCTGCCTTGGTTTTGCCCGTTGGAACCCTTCATTCGTTTCTCTCCTCCAAGCTGCGCAGATAGGCGCTGAGCTGCACCGCCCGCACATAGTCCGCGATCGGCTTTGCCATATCCCCGGCGAGATGGAGCTGAAGCTTTTGGTTTTGATCCGTCGTGACCTTCACGTGCTTTTTATCAAGAGGCTCCATCTGATAGATTTCCTGAAGGTCAATGGCGATCACCGGCTGTTTGTTTTCCTTCACGTAAAGCATACTTTCGCTGAGCGCAACGCCGCTGCGAATGGCGCCAAGCACCGTGGAAACGCCAAACCAGATCAGCTTGGTCGCGTCCGGCAGGCCAAAGGCTTGCAGCACCTTCTGCGCCCGCTGCGCGCTGCCCGGGTCCTCCTTGCGAACCAAGAAGCCCTCATAGTTCTTCGCTGCGGCCAGATCGTCCTGAAAGATACTGCGTGCCTGTTCTCGATTCAAAATCACCGGCGGAACCGGCTGGAGGAACCTTGTGGGGTCCACCGGGGCAATGTGTGTCTCGGGGGAGGGCAGAGCTCTGTCCATGCCCGGTTCATTCCACCGGAGCAGGCACTCGTTGAGGAAGTCCAACGTCCGCTGCGCGCCGCGCCGGGAGATCTGTGCCTCGGTCCAATTGCTGTTTTCCTTGCAGCAGATCCGAAGCCGCTGCTTCATTCTCTCCGTCAGAATCTCAAATTGAAGCACGTCCTTCAACGGGACGGACTTGAGCGTATCTCCTTCT
>CACXHI010000177.1 GCA_902767395.1 Oscillospiraceae bacterium | reverse complement strand
TACTGCTGCAACGGAGGAAAGCTTTGAGGCGCTGCTTGACGCAAGTATCAAAACTCTAAACACAGGAGATACGGTCACAGGCACAGTCGTCGCCATCGGCACCACCGAAGTTCAGGTTGACCTGGGAACCAAGCACGCCGGTTATATCCCCTGTGATGAAGTGAGCGCAGATCCCAACGTCAAGCCCGAGGACGTTCTCCACGTCGGTGACGAGATCAAGGTCTTCGTCGTCCGCGTCAACGATCAGGAGGGCACGGTACAGCTCAGCCGCAAGAAGCTGGACGGAATGCGCGTTTGGGACGAGCTTCAGGAAGCTGCCGACAACAAGACCCCCGTGGAAGCCAAGATCACCGAGATTAACAAGGGCGGTTTGGTCGCCAACGTCAAGGGCGTCCGCGTCTTTATCCCCGCTTCCGCTTCCGGTGTGGCCCGCGGCGGCAACCTTGAGGAGCTCAAGGGCCAGACCGTTCGCATCCGCATCACCGAGGTCAACCGCGAGCGTCGCGGCGGCCGTGTGGTCGGCTCCATCCGCGCCGTGGCCAACGAGGAGCGCAAGGCCGCGCAGGAGAAGATCTGGTCCGAGATCGAGGTCGGCAAGAAGTACACCGGCACCGTCAAGTCTCTGACCTCTTACGGCGCTTTCGTGGACATCGGCGGCGTGGACGGCATGGTACACGTTTCCGAGCTGAGCTGGCGTCGGATCAAGAACCCCGCTGAGGTCGTCAAGGTCGGCGACGTGATCGACGTTTTCGTGATCGGTCTGGACCCCGAGAAGCGCAAGATTTCCCTGGGCTACAAGACCGCCGAGATGAACCCCTGGAACCAGTTCACCGCCAAGTTCAACGTGGGCGACGTCGCCACCGTGAAGGTGGTCAAGATGATGACCTTCGGCGCCTTTGCCGAGATCATCCCCGGCGTGGACGGCCTGATCCATATCTCCCAGATCGCGGATCGCCGCATCGGCAAGCCCGAGGACGTGCTGAGCGTCGGTCAGGAGGTCAAGGCCAAGATTATCGACATCGACGCCGAGAACAAGCGCATCTCCCTCTCCATCCGGGCCCTGCTGGAGCCCACCGTGGAGGAGCAGGCGCAGGCTCTGGCCGAGGAGTCCGAGGCCGAGTAATTGCCAATTCGCCGTTCCCCATGCAAGGCTCGGCTTTGCATGGGGGGCGCTTTCTTTCCGCAGGAAAAACAGGAAGACCGCACGTCGAAAGGAGGATTCCCGTGAAAACCAGAACGCTGTGTCTTCTGCTCGCTCTCTGCCTGCTGCTGGGACTTCTGACCGGCTGCGGCGAGGACGAGACGCCCCAGCCCCTCTATGCCGACCGCGCCGACGCAGAGCGCGGCGAGTTGGCGGGCGTTTCCCCTGCCGACAGCGCCGAGGCCGTGCGCGACTGCCTTGCGCAGGCCGGGCAGATGAACGCCGAGGGACGCGAGGCCGCCACCCACGCGGACGACAGGACGCCGGGGAAGGACCTTCAGCTTGCCTCGCCGGAGGCTGCGCTTGTCCGGGCCGACGGCGCTTACATTTATATGCTCGACAGCTACGGCTTGATCGTCGTCTCCGCCGCGGGGACGGACAGCCGCATCCTCTCCTATACCCGCGTTGCGGTGGAGGGGAACGTGACCGCGCGGCGGCTCTTTGTCCGTGGGGATCGGGCCGCAGTACTCTGTGCCGTGAGTGATTACGGCGCGGACGGCGACGGAAGTCTGCTCGAGGGAGGCAGAACGGAGATGATCCTGCTGGATCTCTCTGACCGCGCTGCGCCGAAGGAGCTGACCCGCACCGCGGTGGACGGCGCGCTGATGGCGGCGGATTTTGCGGGCGACGCCCTCTGTCTGGTGACGCGGCGCAGCTTCTGGAGCCTGCCGGAGCCCGAGCGGGCGGAGGAGCTGCTTCCGTGGTTCACGGAGGCGGGGGAGAAGACGGTGTTGCGTCCCTCCGATCTCTATCTCTGTCAGGAGCCTGCGCAGGCGGCCCTGACGGTGGTGACGACCGTCCGTCCGCAGGACGGGCGCGTGCTCGACGCGATGGCCTTCCTCGGCGGCGCGGATACCGTTCTGCTGGCGCAGAACGCCGTCTATCTCGGGCGGACCCGCTGGCATGAGGAAACGTCAGAGCCCAACCGGGACGAAGCACCCTACGTCGTCGTCGGCTATACGCAGACGGCCCAGACCGAGCTGATCCGACTGGTCTGCGACCCGGACGGCGGCCTTGTGCCCGACGGCGGCTGTACGCAAGATGGCGCGCTGCTCGACGATGCCGCGCTGAGCCTGCAGGGAACGACCCTGCGCGCCGCGCTGCAAGCGGACGAATGCGTGTTCAACGCCTTTACCGATGAATCTCACGGCTGGACGAATTACGAGCTGGTTTCCGAGGAACGGCACAGCCGGATTGTTCTGATGGACGCCAACCTGCGCGCCGAGAACGGCGTCATGCTGGACAATGTGGGCGGCGAGCACGGCGTCCGCGCCTGCCGGTTTCTGGGGAATCTCGCGTTCCTGACCACCGAGAAGCCGGAGGACCCGGTGTACAGTGCCGATCTGTCCAAATCCGACGCTCCCGCCATGGGCGGGAGTCTGGTGCTGCCGGGAGGCTCCGCCCGGTTCTATGCGATGAAGGACGGTGCCGTTCTGGTTCTGAGCGAGGCGGCGGAGGTCGGGGGCGTGACCCTTTCGGTCTTTGACGGCGCCGCGCCCGACCGGATGGAGCGGACGGATCGCAAGACCGTCCGGCAGAGCTCGCAGGCGCTTCGCAATCCCAACGCCCTGTTTGTGGACGCGGAGGCCGGGCTGATCGGCCTTCCGCTGGAGGGAGAGCGGGCCGCCTACCTCCTGCTGGAATACGACGGCGGGAAATTGCACGAGAAAGGAACCCTTGCGTTGGAGTACGTTCCGGACGACGCCCGGACGCTGCTGATCGACGGCCTGCTCTATATCTGCGGCCCCGGGGAGGTCTATGTGGCGGACCCGGAGGAGGCGGAGCTGTTGGCAGTCGTCTCCAACGCGGTTGGATAATATG
>CACXHI010000176.1 GCA_902767395.1 Oscillospiraceae bacterium | reverse complement strand
CGGCACGATGCCGCAGGTGGAAAGGCTGATATGCCGCATTCCGACGTTCATGCCCGCTTCGCTGTTGACCAGCTCCAAGAAGCGGCAGACGTTGTCGTAGTTATCCAGCGGTTCTCCGATTCGCATCAGGACGATATTGGAGATTTCCTGTCCGGAATCCAGCTCGGTAAAGAGCACCTCGTCAAGCATCTCTCCGGCGGAGAGCTTCCGCACCAGCCCGCCGATCGTCGAGGCGCAGAAGGCGCAGCCCATCGGACAGCCGACCTCGGAGGAGATGCAAACCGTATTGCCGTGATGATAGCGCATCAGAACCGTCTCCACACAGTTGCCGTCATGGAGCTGCCAGAGATACTTTACGGTTCCGTCCAGCGCGGATTCCTGCCGCCGCACCACCTGCGGCGCGGTGAGCAGATAGTTTTGCGCGAGCCTTTCGCGCAGGGCCTTGGACAGATCCGTCATCTCCTCAAAGGAGCGGACGCCCCGGTGGAGCCAATGATAGACCTGCTTGGCCCGAAAGGCGGGCTGATTCAGCGCGGCAAGCGCGCTTTTCAGCTCCGCAAGGGTCATGGATTTAATTTCTGGATTCATAATATTATGTTAGCTTTCAGTCGGAAATGACGCGCCGTTCGGCGGCCCTCAGCCGTCGGTTCTGCGCAGACGGGCGAGGAAAAAGCCGTCCGTGCCCTCGTCACAGGGCAGCAGGGTTCGCATTCCCGTGGAGATCTCGCCCAATCCCGGAACGAAAAACGGCTCGAGGGAAAACTCTGAATGTTCCGCAAGAAAGCGCTCCACAACCGCCTCGTTCTCCCGGCGCAGGATGGTACACGTACTGTAGACCAGAACGCCGCCGGGGCGAAGATGGGCAGCCTGCGCCGAAAGAATCCGGTGTTGAATTGCAGGAAGCGCCTCCATCGGCGCAAGCTCCTTGTAGCGAATATCCGGCTTTTTGCGGATCACCCCAAGGCCGGAGCAGGGCACGTCGGCAATCACCCGATCAAAGCGCCCCAGCCAGTCGAGGCAGACCTCGGAGGCGTCCCGCACCTGCGCGGTCAGGCAGGTGATGCCCAGCCGCGCCGCGCCGCGTTCGATCAGGTCGATCTTATGGGGATGTACGTCGCAGGCGGTCAGACTGCCCGTGTCCCGCATGGCAATGGCAGCGGCAAAGCTCTTCCCGCCCGGCGCGGCGCAGCAGTCCAGCACCCGCTGATTTGGCGCGGGTGACAGAGCTTTCACCGCCAGACGGGCGGCGGCGTCCTGCACGTAAAACCAGCCGTTTCGGAACGCCTCGGTCTGCTCGACGCCTCCGCCGCTGAGGAGCAGGCAGTCGGACAGCCACGGGTGAGGCGTCACGCGCAGGCCGTCGTTCTCCAGCGCGGCGGTCAGGGTCGCCGTGTCGGTGCGGAGGCGATTGGTCTGAATGCAGGCGGGCGGCGCCTCATTGTGGGCGCGCAGCAGGGCCTCCAGCCGCTCCTCCCCCACGTTCTGCCGCAGAAGCTCAACCAGCGCGGCCGGGTGGCTGTAGCGCAGGCTGAGGTCTTCCGGCAGGGTCAGACGG
Source organism: Oscillospiraceae bacterium (assembly GCA_902767395.1). GTDB lineage: Bacteria > Bacillota > Clostridia > Oscillospirales > Oscillospiraceae > JAFRPC01. The sequence goes on along the minus strand of CACXHI010000176.1, from coordinate 12,641 downwards.
GCGGGGTCCCGCAGCATGGCACGCAGAAGGCCGTTCACCAGCCCCGCCGCCTTGGGGTTTGCCAGACGCTTGGTCTGCCCCACGGCCTCGTTGACCACGGCGGAGGCGGGCAGCTTATCGAAAAACCGGAGCTGACAGACTGCCAGCCGCAGAATCTCCAGCACCACGGGCTGAAGGGCGGACAGCTTGCCCCTCAAATACCGCGCGATCCATTCATCCAGAAGCATCCGGTTTTGAAGCACGGCGGCACAGAGCCGAGTCACCAGCGCAGCATCCCGGCGGTCCAGCTCGTCTTTGGCAAGCTGCTGTTTCAGCGCTCCATCCAACCACGCGCCGCCGCGGCGGCAGGCAATCAGCACAGACAGGGCGGCGTCTCTTGCGGACATAGGCTCTCCTTTTTTTACAGCTCGATCGGGTGGCCACGGAAGTAGTCGGCGGCGGGCATGACCTTGCCGCCGGGGGCTTGGAGCCGGGTAATCAGCACCGCGCCATCGCCGCAAGCCACGGCCAGTCCCTTTTTAGTCAGGGCCAAAAGCGTCCCGGGGGCGGAGGCCGCCTCCGTCTGCCAGCTTCTCGCCTCGTAGATCTTGAATTCGGTTCCGCCGAGAGAAGCCGTCGCCACGGGCCACGGATTCAGTCCGCGAATCTGCGCCAGAATCGCCCGGACGGAATGCGTCCAGTCGATGGGAGAAAGCTCCTTGGTGAGCATCGGCGCGTAGGTTGCGAGCGCCGGATCCTGCGGCGTCCGCGTCACGCTGCCGTTGGAAACGGCGGTCAGCGTATCCTTCAAAAGCGCCGCGCCGAGCGGCGCGAGCCGCTCCATCAGCTCCCCGGCCGTCTCGTTCTCCCCAATGGGGGTCGTGCGGGCTTCGATCATATCGCCCTCGTCCATTCCCGCGCTCATGTACATGGCAGTCACGCCGGTCTGGGGCAGATCGTTCAAAACGGCCCACTGGATCGGCGCGGAGCCTCGGAGCGCGGGCAGAATCGAGCCGTGAATGTTGATGCAGCCCAACGGCGGAATGTCCAGCACCCGCTGGGGAAGGATCTTTCCGTAGGCCACCGCCACAATCAGATCCGGGGCAAGTGCCTTGAGCTCCTCATACACCGCATCGTCCTTGAAGCTCTGGGGCTGGAAAATCGGAAGCCCGTGGGCAAGTGCCAGCGTCTTCACCTCGGAGGGGATCAGCTTCATGCCGCGGTTCTTGGGCGTGTCCGGCTTGGTATAGACTCCAATCACAGGATGCTCGGTCTCCAAAACGGCGGAAAGGCAGGCGGCGGCAAAGGCCGGAGTTCCCATGAAGACCAGCTTCATTTGTTCTCCTCCTCATTCTCTCGCATCAGCTTCTCATATTCCTCTTCGGTCAGCATCCGATAGGCCCGCTCGGTATAGAGATGCCCGTCCAGATGCTCCAACTCATGGCAGAAGCAGCGGGCGATCAGGTCCTCTCCCTCGTATTCATACCAGTCGCCATGCCGATCCTGCGCCTCCAGCTTCACATAGTTGGGCCGCTTGACCAGTCCGAAGCGATTCGGTACGCTCAGACAGCCCTCAAGACCGTCTTGCTCCCCGGACTGCTCCAGAATGCGGGGGTTCACAAGCTCCACGATCTCATCGCCCAGATCGACGACCACGATGCGGCGAAGGACTCCCACCTGCGGGGCGGCAAGCCCCACGCCGTTTGCGTGCGTCACCGTTTCCTTCATATCGTCCAACAAGGTCGCAAGCCGCTCGTCAAAGGCCGTCACGGGACGGCAGACTTTATTGAGGGTGGGATTGCCCTCTGTGAGAATCATTCTTAATGCCATCGTTGGTTTCTCCTATTCGTAGCCGTTCACGTCCACGTAGAGGCTGACGCCTCTGGTTTGTTTCTGTCTGGAAAAATCACGAACCAGACTGCTTAGCTCCAGACGAAGGGCCTTGGAAGCGACGCAGCACAGCGTGAGACGGAATCGGAATTTATTGTTGATTTTCAAAATGGCGGCCGGCGCGGGGCCGAGCAGGTCCGCCACAGACGCGGAAAGCCCAGTCTCGGCAAGGCGCTGCCACAGTGCCTGCGCGAAACGACCGGCGCAGTCCTCTACGTGGCGCTCGGGGAAGCCGACAAAGCCGATCTGGAAATAATCGCAGAAGGGCGGGCAGCTTCGCAGCCGCCGCAGGGGAAGCTCCGTCTCATAGAAGCTGTCATAGTCCTGCGCCGCAGCCTGCATCAAAACCGCGTTTTTGGGCGTCATGGTCTGAATGATGGCTGCACCGGGCTTTTCTCCCCGGCCCGACCGTCCGACGACCTGCGTGATCAGGGCAAAGGTCGTTTCGGCGGAGCGATAATGCTCCACATAGAGCGAGGCGTCAGCGTCCACGACGCCAACGAGGGTCACATCCGGGAAATTGAGTCCCTTGGCAACCATCTGCGTGCCGATCAGCACGTCGATCTGCTCGTTCTGAAAGCGGCTCAGTACCGCCTCGTGGGGATTTGTGGCCGTGATCGTATCGGCGTCCATGCGCAGAAGCCGGACGCCCGGAATCAGCCGATTCAGATCGTATTCGAGCTGCTGGGTTCCCACGCCGATCCGTTTAAGATGACCGCCGCAGGACGGACAGCGCGCCATAACCGGCTGGGAATGTCCGCAATAGTGACACATCAGCCGTTCGTTGGCCATGTGATAGGTCAGGCTGACGCTGCACTTGGGACAGGTGGGCACGTAGCCGCAGTCCACACACAGCACCAACCGGTTGCCGCCCCTTCGATTCAGCAGGAGGATGGTTTTCTCCCTGCGCGCCATTCGTTCCACAATGGCGTCGCGCAGTTGTTCGCTGACGGCGGTGCTGTTGCCGTTTTTCAGCTCCTGCTTCATATCCACCAACGTGACGGACGGAAGCGCCCGCCCGTTGTACCGTCCACGCAGGCGGCAAAACGCGAGCTCGCCCCGCTGGGCGCGGTACATGGTTTCAACGCTGGGCGTCGCGGAGCCGAGGATGACCAGCGCCCCCTCCCGGCTGCCCCGGCAGAGCGCCACCTCTCGTGCGTGATAGCGGGGGTTGTTCTCGGATTTGTAGGTATGCTCCTGCTCCTCGTCCACCACGATCAGGCCGAGCCGCTCCAGCGGGGCAAACACAGCGGACCGTGTCCCCACGACGACTCTCGCCTCGCCGCGCGCAATCCGCTTGAATTCGTCGTACCGCTCTCCGACGCGCAGACCGCTGTGCAAAACGGCAACGTCCTGCCCGAAGCAGGCGGAAAACAGACTTAAAAGCTGCGGCGTCAGGGCAATCTCCGGCACCAAAAGCAGCGCCGTCCGGCCCTCGGCCAGACATTGCCGGATGAGATTGATATACACGGCGGTTTTCCCGGAGCCGGTCACGCCATACAGCAGGGCCGCGCCGGGTTTTTCGGCGCGCATCCGACCAAGCAGCTCCGTATAGGCTGCCGCTTGATCCGGCGTCAGAGAAAAGGTCACGTCTCCCTCGTAAGGGGTCACATGCGTCTGACGCAGAATTTCCCGCGCATCCATCCGAAGCAGACCCGCACGCTCCAGTGCGCGGATCGTCTGTGTGCTCGCCCCAGTAAAGTATTGCAATTCCTTCTTGGATATGACTCCGACGGTACCCATCAGCTCCAGCACGGCGCGCTGCATCGGTGCGCGCCTGCCATTTGCCTGCAAATGCGCTTCAATCTGCTCCCGATCGGCCGTCAGCTCGAGAATCTGCTCGGTTTTGTCGCTGTTTCTGCGGCGAAGCTCGTGATCGGCACGGAGCCAGCCCCGTTCGCGGAGCCGGGCCAGCGCCTCAGCTACGGCAGGGCCGCTGCCGCACTGACGGTAGAGCGCGTCGTCGCGCAGCCGCCCGCCGGCATCCCGGATCAGCGCGACGATTCGGGCCGTCAGGGGCTCCTGTTCCACACGCGCAGACCAGTTTTCCGGCAGCTTGGCCAGTGCAAAGACCTCGCGGCACTGCAGCCAGAGTCCCGCCGGAAGCATGGCATGGATGACCTCATAGAAGGTGCAGAAGCAGCGCTCCCGGACGAAGGCCGCCAGTCGCAGCATCCGCGCTGACAGCACCGGCTGTGCGTCGAGGATCTGCGCCACCTGCTTCAACTCCGCCTGTGTCCCCGCTTCCACCGTCAGGATTATCCCCTCGCGCAGGCGGTTGCCCGAGCCGAAGGGAACACTGACACGACAGCCCGGACGCGCCATTTCCAGCGCGTCGGGAAGCAGATAGCTGTAGGGCTTGTCAATGGCATAGGGAAGACCCTCCAGCGCAATTTTCGCAATCATTGCCAAAGCTCCCGCTGCCAGCGCGGTTTCATCACCGCAGATACTCCTTCTTGATCTGAGCGGCGAGCTTGCCGTCGGCCACCTCACGAATCGCCAGGGTCACGGGCTTCTCCGTCAGGGGCTGGTCAAATTCTCTGCTCTCGAGGGCGATCTGCCGCGCACGGCGGGCCACCACGTTGACCAGAAGGTACCGACTGTCAATGTGCGTCAAAAGTTCACTCATAGGGGGATAAAGCATGTTATTCTGCCTCCTTCAAAAGCTCCAGTTGATGTTCTGTTTGCAGGGCTTCGGCCCGAAGAATCGCCTGAACGTCGTCCACCGCGTTCTCAAGGCGGTCATTGACCACAACGTACCGGTATTGGGGCGCGACGAGGTATTCTCTGCGGGCCGTTTGCAGCCGCTTCTGAATCTTGTCCTCATCGGTATCTCCCCTGCCGCGCAGACGGCCCGCCAGTACTTCAAAGGACGGGGCGGCGATGAAGATCGAAATGGCGTCGCTGCGGCGCTGCATCACCTGCAAGCCGCCCTGCACCTCGATCTCCAGGATCACGTCCAAGCCCTCCTCAAGCATCCGGTTGACCGGTTCCTCGGGCGTTCCGTAGTAATTTCCCACGTATTCGGCATACTCCAGAAACTGATTCTCGGCAATCCGCCGCTCAAATTCCTCGTGGGAGAGGAAATCGTAGTGGATGCCGGAGACCTCGTTCGGCCGCATCTGCCGCGTAGTCGCGGAAACTGAAACGCGCACCTTCGGGTTGCGTTCCATCAGCGCCTTAACCACCGTGCCCTTGCCGACGCCGGAGGGCCCGGAGAGCACAATCAATCTACCCTTCTTCATCTTCTCTGTCTTCTTCCTCCTCGTCTCCTGCCACACGGCCCCGAATGGTCTTGGGCTCGAGGGCGGAGAGAATCACATGATCCGTATCCATAATCAGCACAGCACGCGTTTTGCGTCCAAAGCTGGCGTCGATCAGCATCCCGCGATCTCTGGCCTCCTGCACCAGCCGCTTGACGGGCGCGGAGTCCGGGCTGATGACGGACAGCAGCCGCTGTGCGGATACCATGTTCCCAAACCCGATGTTAATCAGCTTCATCGTTTTCTCCCTTTTCCCGCCGGCGTTCCGTCCCTGTGGGCCGCGCCGTTTTCAGGAAGACTCACTCGATATTCTGTATCTGCTCGCGGATTTTCTCCAACTCGGCCTTGATGTCCACAACCGTGCGGGCAATCTCCAGATCCGCACACTTGGAGCCGATGGTGTTCGTCTCGCGGTTGATTTCCTGCATTAAGAAGTCCAGCTTGCGTCCAATGGGCTCCGAGGCGCCGAGCATTGTGCGGAGCTGGTCCAGATGGCTGCGCAGGCGGACGGTTTCCTCGTCCACCGCAACCTTGTCAGCAAAGATGGCGGCCTCGGTCAGAATTCTCGCCTCGTCCACTGCGGTCGAGGAAAGAACCTCCTGCATCTTCGCCAGAAGCTTTTCCCGATAGGCGGCAACGGACTGGGGAGAGCGTTCCTCCACGAAGGTCACCTTCTGCGCAATGGCATCCGCCTTTGCGGTCAGATCACGGGCGAGCGCCTCGCCCTCTGCACGGCGCATCGCGTCGTAGCCGCACAGCGCCTGCTCCACCACGCCCAAAAGCTGGGCCTTCAGTTCATCCTCGTCCTGCTCGGTCTTCTCCACGGTAAACACGTCGGGCAGGCGGGAAATGGCACTGACCGAAATATCGTCACGGACGGGATAGTTGTCCGCAATGGACTTCATGGCCGCCAGATAGCCCTCCAGCACAGGCCGGTTCAGGCCGATGCTGACGTCGGTGCTCTGGGTCAGGTTGACGGTGACAAACACATCCACCTTGCCGCGGGTGACAGACTGCTTGACGGTCTGCTTGACGGCGTCCTCGCAGAAGGCGTAGAGCCGGGGCAGCTTCACGGTGCAGTCCAGATAGCGATTGTTGACGGAACGAAGCTCGACAGTGATTTGCTTGTCCGCAAACACACCGACGGCTCTTCCGTAGCCGGTCATGCTTTTAATCACGTTGCATTGTTCTCCTTTGTTGGGTTCAGTGTTCTATGAATGATTTCTCGGATCTCCGGGTCAGCATCCGTCGCAGATTGCTTCGCAGAGCCCTTCACAGAGGCATTCCATCAGGCAGGCAGCGCAAGCCCCGCGCGTCTGCCTGTCTTTGATTCCCTGCCGCAACCGCGCCGAGGGTGGAAGACCGCCCGTCAGCTTTTCCCGGCCGGTTCGATACTCTTGATTCTGTGGCGCAAGCCGCAGCGCGGCGTCCATGGACTGCGTTGCCTCATCCAGCCAGCCTCGCTTCCAGGCCAGCATTCCGCGCAGGTAGAGCAGCTCCGGGTCGTTTTCCCGGTTCGGCTGCTGCTCCAGGAGCGCCTGTGCCGCGTCCAGCTCGTTCCGGTTCAGGAGCGTTCGAAGCCGACGGCTGACGGAATCGCCGGGTTCGGGGTCTTCCTGCGCCTCCTGCACGGTCTGTACCCGCATCGGCGCTTCTTCCCTCGTCAGTTCGTCGTAGGCGGCTTGAATCAACTCCCGTTTTTCCGCCGCCATATCCCAGAGCGGGCTGCCCAGATAGCGGATTTCGCTGTATCGCTCCTCCAGCTTTTCGTAGGCGGCATGGATTTCCTCCCGCGTCGCTGTCTCGGGGAGATTCAGCACCCGATAGGCATTCTTCTTTGTCTCGTCCATCATACCATCCCTTCAAAAAGCCATCGTCAATGGAGCTTCGGCAGAATCTTTACACGGAAGAAGGTAATCAGAATGGAAAACGCATAATCGTAGACCGCAAAGGCAGCCAGCAGGGCGGCGGCCAGAATGAACGGTCCGGCGGAATGCTCGGAAAAGGCATAGGGAATGGCTGCGGCGAAGAGGCCGGAAAAAGCCAGATAGAGCAGAAGCATACAGGCCGCAAAGCCAAGGCACTTCAGCAGCCAGCCCAGCCACGGCTTGCCCAGACGGGCCTGCAGAGCTTCGATCAGTGCCTTCCAAATGGGATAGTGCCCGAAAAAGCAGGCGAACCAGACCCCTGCCGTCTTATCCGGCAGCAGGAGCAGGGCCAGCGCCGCCGCCACAGCGGAGCCGCAGGCCGCCCAGCCGCTTCCGCAGACGATCACCGTGGCCGCTGGGAAGATGCCCGCCAGCGCGGCCAGCGAGAGGGTCACGCGGGGCAGCAGACTGCTCCCGGCCAGACAGAGCAGACACAGGGCGGCGATCATCGCCGTGAGCGTCAGCTTTTTGGTGCGGCTCATCGTCCACAGCCTCCGCACAGGCAGTTGAGACACATCAGCGCGTTGCAAATGTCGCAGGCGGTATCCATATCGGAGCGCTGATAGTTGGTCTGCCGATAGGGCGTATAGCCGCCCTGAACGCTGCGGAGGGCGTTCTGGTATTCATAGTTGCCCGGCACCATCGCGCAGGCGGTCTGATAATGCTGGCGCGCTTCGTCCAGCCAGCCGCGCCGATAGGCAATCATGCCCTTGAGATAGTACCACTCGGCGTCGCGGTTGGACGCGGTATTCAGAAGTGACTCGGCGGCGTCAAGCTGATTGGCGTTGAGATAGGAACGAACCTGCGAATAGGCAGCGTTCGAGGAGGTCTGATAGCTCTTGTAGCCGCCGGACTGATAACTGCCGCTGGACTGGTAGCTGCCGCCGGGCTGATACCCGCCGTTGTAAGCGCTCCCCTGCCCGGCCCGGCTGCGGGTAATGGCGTCGTAGGCCTCGTTGATCTCCTTCACCTTCTCGGAGGCCAGATCCGCCAGTGGATTGTTGGCATAGTTGTCCGGGTGGTATTTCTTGACAAGCTCACGGTAAGCGGCTTTGATCTCGTTGTCGGAAGCGGTGCGGGAAACGCCCAGCACCTCGTAGGGGTCCTTCATTCTGTTTCTCCTTTTGGTGTATTTCCGCCCTTGGCGGAACGCCTGCCAATGCCCGGAAGCCCCGCTTTTGCGCGGAACTTGTAGGCCCGGACTGCGGCAAACACTGCGGGAAAGCCGAGGTACACGGTGTTTTCCAGCAGTCGGTCATAGGCGCGCAGCGGAAGCAGCGCAAGCGCCGCCCCGGCGAGATTCACGGAGCTGTCGGTGAGCTGGGTCAGATAGTCCAGCTCCTGTGCAGACAGCTCCCCATTTTGCGGCGTAAAACGGAAGCGAAGCGGGTTGTACACGCCGTTCTGACAGTCGTCCCGCAGGTCGTCGAGCGCGTCTGCCAGATAGAGAAAGCGCCCGGTCTGGTAGAGCACCTGCTCCATGGGGCGGCGCAGGGCAGGTTCCTCCACGTCTGCGGCACAGCCCGCCACGATTCGGGCAAAGGCGTCCGCCGTGGCGTCGATGGAGGGGCTGTGCGCCTGCTCCAGCGCCCGCAGCTTTCCAAGCTGCTCCGCCGTCAGTGCTGCGAAGCTTGGCAGTCGGCGCGCCGCCTTTTTGTAGGCCCGCCGGAAAAGAAGCCGCAGAAACCGATCGGGCAGGCTGCGGAAGAAGCTCTCGTCCCGCAGATTGTCACGCAGCTTTTCCACACACAGAATCACCGTACGGGCGGCAACGGTCTCAAAGCCGACCTGATCAAGCGTGCAGACCTTTTTTCCGCAGCCGCGGGCCGGACACCAGCAGCGTTTCGCTTCTGCCCGGTCGCGGACGCCAGAACGGAGCAGATAGAGGAAGGTCATATCGTAATTGACCAAAAAGCGTGCGCGAAAGCCGTATTGCTTGCCCAGCGCCCGGCACAAACCGCAGTAGGCCGCACGGTAGGCGTCCATCTCCTCCGAAGACAAAACGTCGGTGCGAGGTCTGACGTAGCCAAACATCCGAATCAGTCCCCCGAACTCGGCTCCGGCTCGCCGGCAGAGATCACAACGCTGATTTCGATCGTTTTGCCCACGCTGATGGAGGGGTGCGTTTCATTGATGATCTGTCCGGTCACGGTGAAGGCGCCGTCCTGCGTGTAGTCCCCGAGATCCACCAGCACGTAGATGCCGTTGTTCTTATTCTGCTTTAACTCGTTGATTTCATCGGTGCTGCCCCGGACGTTGATATTGACCGTGCGCGTGGACAGCTCCGCCTGATACCCCTCCGGGGCATTGATGATGCGAATATCCGAGATCGGAATGGACGCAGAGCTGACGCCCTTGAGGTCGATTGTCACTTCGATCTCCGTCTCCCCGCTGATATTCGTGACCCCGGCCGGCAGGGCAAGCGGGAAGGTTCGCTCCTCATGGGAGGTGATCGTGGACAGATCGACTGTTCCGAGCGGGAACGGATTGTCCAACGCCTCGATCACGTCCGCTGCGCCCTTGACCCGAATGGTCGAAGGCTCCACGGTAACGATCGCGTTGCGCTCGCTCACGCCGCCGCCGGCCTGAAGCTCGACGCCCATTTGAAGCTCTCTGGTACGCAGAACCGGGAGCGTCAGGTTCACTGTGGAAGCGCTGGCTGAGGCGTACTCGGAAAACTCAATCTCCTCCCCCTCTGCATTCAGAAACGCAACCGGGAGCGACACAATGGCGGTTTCCTCCAGCGTAGAGACGTCGTAGCTGATTACGGCCTTGTCGATCTTTTCAACCTCGTAATCCGGCCCGACCACCACAATTTCGGCAGGCTCAAGCAGGGCGCTCCCTGCCTCCACTGAATAACCCTCTTTTCCGGATCCGGCCAGATTGAGCTTCACCGGAACGGGCTGGGACACCAGCTTGGAAACCGTGATATGCACGGTGTCCACGGTCTTACGAAGAATCTCCACATCGCTGGCACGAACGGTATCCGGGAAGGTGACAACACAGGTCAGCGCGTACTCTCCCGGCTCCCGAATCTTGCTGGCATCCGCGTTGACGCGAATGCTGTCGGCGTTGAGCTTGGACAGATTGACGCGGGAGGTATTGATTTCCAACGAAAGGGCTTCGGCGTCCTGCTGCGTGATAATGAGGCCTCGTTCCTCCAACACGATCATTCCGTCGAGGCTGATCGGAATGGAGCTGACAGTGGTTTTTGCCTCCGGCGCAACCGACGACACCACGTAGAGCCAGAGCAGAATCGCAGCAAGCAGCGACGCCAGCATCATCATAAGCTTACGGGTTCGCTGTTTCATCGTCGTCGCCTCCCTTCCTGCGTCCTTTGCGTTTCAGAATCTCCAGAACGCCGTTTTTCTCTACTTCCTCTCCGATCAGCTCCGCAATCAGGAGCTTCTTAAGCGTCTGTGTGGCAAGGTGGCGTTTGAGCATTCCTTCCTCCGCCACGGAGATGGCGCCGGTCTCCTCGGACACGATCACCACCAGCGCGTCGCTGACCTCGCTGACGCCCACGCCGGCGCGATGCCGGGTGCCAAGGTCGGTGGACAAGGTGCGGTTATCCGACAGCGGCAGGACGCACCCGGCAGCCTCGATGCGACCGTTGTGCAGAATCATGGCACCGTCGTGCAAGGACGCCTTGGGGAAAAAGATGTTGCGAATCAGCTCCTGCGACACGCTGGCGTCCACCCGCGTGCCGGAAGCGGCAATCGTTTCAAGCGAGTTCGTTCTTTCAAACACGATCAGCGCGCCGACCCGCTCGCGCGACATGGCCTCGCAGGCCTCGACAACCTCGTTGATGGCCTCGGTCTGATCCATAGAGCTTGTGTTGCCGCTCAGGCCGAAAAAGCCGCGCACAAAGCCCTTGCCGCCCACCCGCTCAAGCAGGCGGCGAAGCTCCGGCTGAAAGACGATCACAAGGGCGACAAAGCCGAGCTGCATCACACGGTCTACAAGATAGTTGACCGTATGTAGATTCAACAGCTCCGTGACCACCGTCGCCACAAGCAGGAAAATAATCGCTTTTGCAATCCGCTTGGCGCTGGTATTCCAAATCAGGCTGATGACGTAGTAAATCAGCACCGCCACCACAAGGATATCCAGAATATCCGTTACGGAGACCGTGGGGAAGGTGCTTCTCAAATTTGAAAAGAATTCCTGTATTTCTTTCATAAGAACGCTCCTACTCACGGATGGAGACAAACGTCTCCATATAATAATCCTATTTTATCCTGTAAATTATACCCCATTGAAAGCAAAATAGCAAGTAATTTCTTTGGGTTTTTCTTGCAGGAACGGCGGCTGAACCGTTACATAAAAAACAGGGACCCGGTTTGAGCCGAATCCCTGTTTTCTGAACGGTATTTGGATTAGTACATTCCGCCCATGCCGCCTGCACCGGCAGCGGCGGCTGCCATTGCAGCATCCGCCTGCGGATCGGGCTTATCCACCACCAGAGACTCGGTGGTCAGCACGGAGGCCGCGATGGAAGCGGCATTCTCAAGGGCGCTGCGGGTGACCTTGGTGGGATCGACGATGCCGGAGGGAATCATGTCCACAAAGGTATCCTTGGCCGCGTCATAGCCGAAGCCCTGCTTGCGGCTGTTCTTGATCTTCTCGAAGACCACGGAGCCGTCCACGCCGGCGTTCTCCGCAATCTGGCGGATGGGCGCCTGAAGAGCACGGGCAATGATGGAAGCGCCGGTCTTCTCGTCGCCGCTCAGGCGGGCAACCAGCCGCTCCACAGCGGGGATCGCGTTGACGTAGGCGGTGCCGCCGCCGGCGACAATGCCTTCCTCAACGGCAGCGCGGGTGGCGTTCAGCGCGTCCTCCACGCGGAGCTTCTGCTCCTTCATGGCAACCTCGGTAGGAGCGCCGACACGGATGACGGCCACGCCGCCGGACAGCTTGGCAAGCCGTTCCTGAAGCTTCTCCTTGTCGTAGTCAGAGGTCGTGACCTCAATAGCGGCGCGAATCTCATGGACACGGGCCTTGATCTCGGCGGGATCGCCCATGCCGTCCACGATGGTGGTATTGTCCTTGGTGGACTTGATCTGACGGGCGCGGCCCAGATCGGAAACGTCGATCTCCTTGAGATCCATATTCAGATCGGAGGCAACGTAGGTGCCGCCCGTCAGAATGGCGATATCGCGGAGCATTTCCTTGCGTCGATCACCGAAGCCGGGCGCCTTCACGCACAGGCAGGTAAAGGTGCCGCGCAGCCGGTTGACCAGCAGGGTTGCCAGCGCGTCGCCCTCCACGTCCTCTGCGATGATAACCATCTTCTTACCGGCCTGCACGATCTTCTCGAGCACGGGCAGAATCTCCTGAATGGTGGAGATCTTCTTGTCAGTAATCAGGATATAGGGATCGTCGATCACAGCTTCCATCTTGTCGGTATCGGTCACCATGTAGGGGGAAATATAACCGCGGTCGAACTGCATTCCCTCGACAACCTCCAGACCGGTCTCGGCGGTCTTGGACTCCTCAATCGTGATGACGCCGGAGGAGGTGACTTTCTCCATGGCCTCTGCAATCAGCTTGCCGACCTCTTCGTCGCCGGAGGAGATGG
>CACXHI010000175.1 GCA_902767395.1 Oscillospiraceae bacterium | reverse complement strand
CCGGTCCGTCCTTTTCCACGTCGCGGATGGCAGCGCCCTGCGGCATTCCGTAGCTCTGGCTCTCTTCACTGACGTTGGAGACACTGACTCCGATATAGGGGCGGGAGATATAGCCCTTTTCGATGATAGAGCTCACGATGTCGCGGACAGAGTTGATCGGAATGGCAAAGCCGATGTTGTCGATGCTGGCCTGCCCGGAGTACACGCTGGAGGAATACTTGGCGTTGGTGATTCCGACCACCTCGCCATAGAGATTGAACAGCGCGCCGCCGGAGTTGCCGGAGTTGATCGCGGTATCGGTCTGGATCAGGTTCATCGTCACGCTGCTGGAAAGCGTCACCGCCCGATTCAACGCACTGACGGTTCCCTTGGTCTGGGAGAAGGTCAACTCACCCAGCGGATTGCCGATGGCCACAACGTCGTCACCCACGTGCAGGTCGTCCGAATTTCCGAGTACCACCGGCGTCAGGCCCTTGGCGTCGATTTTCAAAACCGCGATGTCGTTGCTCACGTCGTAGCCAATCAGCGTCGCGGCATAGGTCGTGCCGTCGTACATTGCGACGGTAATCGAGCTGGCATTCCCGATCACGTGCTGGTTGGTCAGAATATAGCCGTCCTCCGTCAAGATGAAGCCGGAACCGGCCGCAGCGCTCTTGGACTGATAGCCCCAGTAGTTGGTGTTGATGATTTCGGTGGTAATACCCACGGTGGAATTGACGTTCTGCGCATAAACCTGCGCGGCAGTCAACAGCTTGCCGCTGTCCACGGAGACCACGTTCAGATCCACGGTCTCTCGCGGCGTTGCCACCTGCACGCTCGCTTGACCGCTTCCGCTGTCGAGGGAACGGTCCTGATTCTGAAGCTTGTTCGTCAGCAGCGCGCCCCCGAAACCGGCCGCACCGCCAAGCAGCATACAGACCAGCGCAAGCGCAACGGCCTTTCGCCAGGACCCGCCGGACTGCTTCTTGACGCGGGGCTTCTGCGGCTCGACCTGCGGTTCCCGTCTTGGCGCCTCGCTCTGGGCGGGCCGCGCCGTGAAGATTGGTTCGGATTGCGGACGATAGTGGTACGCGCCGTCATTTGGGCCCTGCGTCTGCCACGCCGCAGAGGCCTCCCGGATCGGCTCCTGTGCCTCGGGGATTGGAGGATCAAAGGAGGCATTCACGTCCTCAGCCGGCAGTGCTTCTTCGGAAACGGGCTCCTCCGTCGGAGGAACTTGGCCGTTCATCGGTTCATATTGATCGCCATATTCGTTCATAGATCAACGCTCCTTTGCTTTATTTCTTTTGACACCGCTATTGTAACGCTGAAATTTGAACAGTTTTTGCGAAAAAATGAAATTGTTTGTGAACAATCCCGGCGGATTTCCCCAGTGCGCGGGGCTAACGGATTGATTCTCCCACTTGCTCGTTGAATTCTGTAATCAGCGCGTCAAGGGCGTCCGTCTGACGGTGCACGTCGTCCCAGTAGGCCGGGCGGGTCCACTGCTCGTTCAGCTCCTCTACCGTTTTCCCTTGCTCCTCCACCCAAGACCGGTATTTCTGATTGTGAAGCCGCTTTCGTTCCGGATAGGTCAGCTCTACTATCTGATCTGTTTTCTGCCCCAGCAGATGCAGCGCGTGGTCTCTCTCCGCCTGCACTGCATCATAAGGGCCGAAGCGTTCCTCCATCGCCTCGACCCGAGAACGGTACAAGTCCGCAGAATCCGTGAGAACGGTTACAAGCACGTCGTTTTCCGTCAGCTCATACCACTTTGCCATTTTGATGCAGCACAGGACGTTGGCGATACCGGAAATACCCATCCACGCAAGCGGTTCCACCTGCTCGTCGCGCAGGCCCAGCCCCGCACGCAGATAGGCAAGTCCCGCCGCCGTGTTGAACAGGCGCAAAAGCGCAAGCGCGTCTGCATCGTCCACGGCGATTGCCAGATCGGTTTGTCGGACGTTATGCACCCACGGGATTAAGCGATCCCCGACGCCCTCGATCCGGTGCGTCCCGAAGCCCTGACGGACAATCACCGAGGCTTGCAGCGCCTCTCCCACGGCAAGCTTCGCCTGCGGGTATCGCTCCTTCAACAGCTCTCCCGCTGAGAGCGTTCCGCCGGAGCCAGAGCAGAAGGCCGCTCCGGCCAGCCGCTGGCCGGGGCGTTTGACCGCTTCAAACAGCTCCGCCAGCGCGGTTCCCGTAACGTTGTAGTGCCAGAGCGGGTTCCCCATCTCCGCAAATTGATTCAGGATTCTCATAGAAGGATCCTCGCGGAGCTTTTCCGTCTGTTCGAGCAGCTCTTTTGCCCCTGAGGTTTCTCCGGGCGTGGCGATCATCCGACAGCCGATCTTCTGGAGCCAGTCAAAGCGTTCCCGCGACATGGTTTTCGGCACGATCGCCACGGCGTCCACGCCGAGAAGCCGGGAAATGAAAACGCCGCCCCGGCAGAAGTTCCCGGTGGAGGGCCAGACCGCCCGGTGAAACGCTGTGTCAAACTGTCCGGTCACCAACCGGGGTACCATACAGCCGTAGGCCGCCCCGACCTTGTGACAACCGGTGGGAAACCACTTCCCCGCCATTGCAAGAATTCGGCAGGGCACGCCGGAGAGGGCAGGCGGGATTTCCACATAGTTTGGGACGGCTTGCATCCGTCCGCCGACGGCCTTGGCCTCGTTGTGCCAATGAATGCGAAACAGGTTGATCGGGTCCACTGCCGAGAGCGGCGTCTCGGCAAGCCGTGCGAGAGTAGCTTCTCCGATTTGACCGGGATCGCGAAGCTGGGCGAAGGTTGGAAGCACGACCTTGTGTTTGGCCGCGCTTTTCAGATTATGGGCAAGTCCCTGTCGATGAACGGTCAGGTCAATCATAGGCGTTCCCTCCTGATACAATTTCATCTATCAGAATATGCGTCTCCGCCTCCCCGCGTTCCGCCAAGGGAGAACATGACAATAGAACCTGTTCTTCTGCCGATTCTTGCAGATTATTCCTCATATTCGCGTTCTTTTTTCCGAAAAACAGGTTGACTTTCCAAATACTTGTGTTAGAATGGGAACGGTAGAATATTTTCTATTGCAATCTCTTTGATGGAATCAAATGATATAAAAGGAGAAAGCTATGAGTAAACGCATCGTCATCGCCTTGGGCGGCAACGCTCTCGGCAACACCCCTTACGAGCAGTTGAAGCTGGTGGAGGAAACTGCCAAGCCCATCGTGGATCTGATTGCGCAGGGCAATGAGGTCATTATCGCCCACGGCAACGGCCCGCAGGTCGGCATGATTAATCTGGGCATGGGCACGGCCGCCGAGGCCAAGGCCATCAAATCCGACATGCCCTTCCCCGAATGCGGCGCCATGAGTCAGGGCTACATCGGCTATCACCTGCAAAACGCCATTGGAAACGAGCTCGCAGCCCGCGGTCTGAAGAAAGACGTG
>CACXHI010000174.1 GCA_902767395.1 Oscillospiraceae bacterium | reverse complement strand
GTCACCGCCCCCATCCCGAGGCTGTCTGTAATTAGAAGTCCGTCATATTCCACACCCGGTCCGCGCAGAATCTCGATCAGCTTTTCGTTCAGGGAGGCCGGATAGGAGTCCCCGGTTGCCTCGGGGACGGCGATATGCCCTGCCATGATCATTGGCGCACCGGCTCTGGCTGCAAACAGGAAGGGAGCCAGTTCCTCGCTTTGCAGCAGGGAATCCAGCGAGGCGTGGAGGACGGCAAAGCCCTTGTGAGAATCCTCCGCTGTGCCGCCATGGCCCGGAAAATGCTTCCAGCAGGGAAGCACGCCCTGCTCGGCAAGCCCATCGGAAAACGCCGACGCCATCTCCGTCACCAGTTCGGCGCTGCTTCCAAAGGAACGTCCTTGCACGACCCTGTTTTTCGGATTTGTCAGCACGTCTGCATCCGGCGCGAAGTCCACGTTGAAGCCCAGCGCAGACAGATAGGTGCCGATTGTTTGCCCAATTGCATAAGCTTGTGAAGGATCGCCCGTTGCGCCGATTTCCGTCATGGGAGAAATGGGCGAAAGGCCGAAGGAAGGATTGCCGCTGATTCGTGCAACGCTGCCGCCTTCCTCGTCAACACATAGGAAAAGCGGAAGACCCAATCGCTCCAAACTGAGCGCTTGCAGATCATTACACAACGCCTTTGTCTGTTCCGGCCCCTTGAGATTCTCTCCCATGCAAAGCACCCCGCCAACCGGAATCCGGAAAAAGGCAGTTCTGAATGCTTCATCGACGGTCTTTAAGGAATCCGTCGCCTTGGTCAGCGCTTCCGGCGTCACAACAAAAAGCTGGGCTACGCGCTCCTCAAGCGAAAGCTTGCGGAGCGCTGTTTCCACAAGATCAGGCTCCTCAGTCTCAAACACGGTTGTACAGGCTGTGATGACCTCGGATTCCGTATCTCCAGATGAAGAATCCGGCGCAGTCTGCAGGCTCATCGGTTCCTCACTGCGCAAAACAGGTTTGCCCGAGAGCTTCTCCGAGGTCTCCGCCTGAGCCGTCGTCTCCGGCACAGAAACTGCTGCGCACCCGGCAAGCAGGACAATCACTGCAGTCCACAGAAGCATTTGTTTCCAGATATTTCGCATAAAATCGCCTCCTGTCTTGTATCATACTGCCTGCGCAGCATTCTGTCAATCCTTGGCGTATGCGTTTTGAGCAGCTCTTCCGACGACCTGTGACAAGATACTTGTATTTTTGACAAAAATAAGGTATAATCTGACGTAAGGAGGTTTCACCTATGAAAAAACGACTTGTATCCTTGTTTCTTGTATGCTTGTGTGTGTTCGCACTTTTCCCGGTTGTTTCCGCAACCGCACTTGTTCCGTGCATCACGATCGACAGCAAGCTTTTAATGATCGGAGACTCGAATACCGTTGCCCTGCGCAACTACAATTCGGATCTTTACCCAGCGACAATCTATGCCAGAGTCAACGGAAGAATCGAAGAATGCGTCGAAAACTGGAGTCGATATCATGCGGATCGTTATAACAAGTGCATCTATCAGCTAATCAACGAGCTTTCCGGAAACCAGTTCAAAACCGTCGTAATCAACATGGGAACAAACAATCTTGGGGGGTCGACCTCCAACTTCCGTAATAAGTACCGACAGTTGATGGAAAAGCTTTACGCAAAGAATCCCAACGCCGTAATCTACGTCTGTAAGATTCTGCCCACAAATCCAAATCACTGCTCCGGTGAATACAGAAATATTTACACGCCTGCCAACGTCAAAAAGATCAACGATGAGGTTGGTTGGAATCCAGCAGGAGTTTGCCGCGCAGGGCTATCAGGCACGGCTTTTGGATCTCAACACTCCGTTCAGTGATACAAACGGCGTGTTGCTGTCCAAGTACGACAACGGTGGGGGCGTCCACCTGAATGCTAACGGATACCGGAGAATGGATCAGGTCATTCAGACTGCCTTGGCAAAGGGGGATCCCAGCGCCAATCACACATGGGATTCCGGAATCACGACCCTTTCTCCCACCTGCGCCAACGATGGCGTTTCTACCTATACCTGCACGGTGTGCGGCGGGGCGAAGGACGTTGTGATTCCTGCGACCAATACGCACAAGTGGGAAGACACATGGATCAGTGTTCCACCCACCTGTGTAGAACAGGGAACGAGAGGGTATCGGTGCTCCACCTGCGGTCAGGAGAAATACGAATCGATTCCTGCAACCGGACTCCATACGTGGGATGACGGGGTCTTGTTGACCGTGCCGACCTGCACCGAGTCTGGCACAAGCCGTTTCGTCTGTAAGCAATGCGGCTGCACGGAGCAGCGGCAGACCGCTGCTCTTGGTCATGCATGGATGCTCACGGAAATCCTTTCGGAAGGGGAAGAGAGCTGGCACTGCGGGCTTGGTCGATATACCTGCTCCCGTTGCGATGAAAGAAAGGACGCCAGAATCTGTGCCGCCGAGGTATTTATTGATATGCCTTCGGAGAAGAATTGGGCACATGCAGCGATTGACTGGGGCTATTTTAACGGGATTACCTCTGGAAGAACGGAGAATACCTTTGTTCCGCAGGGGTCCTGTACCCGCGCCGAGGTCGTGACCTTTTTGTGGTGTGCCGCAGGAAGACCGGAGCCGGAATCAACGTACAATCCCTTTGTCGATGTCAAAAAGAAGCACTATTACTATAAAGCCGTGCTTTGGGCAGTAGAGCAGGGAATCACCGCAGGAAGGACGGAAACCACCTTTGCACCGATGGCTGCCTGCAGCCGCGCGGAGACCATGTGCTTCCTATGGTGTGTAGCCGGGAGACCGGAACCGTCTGTCACCGAGTGTCCCTTCACGGACGTTTCGCCCAAGAAATACTATTATCTGCCCGTCCTTTGGGCGAGCGGTGCAGGGGTTACAGCCGGAACGAGTCCAACAACCTTCTCAGCGAACAAGCATTGTACACGCGCTCAGGTGCTTACCTTCCTGTACAAGGCCAGCGTGCGGGAAACGGATGAAGCGCAGCCATAGAGAAACCAAGGGGCTGTCGCAAAACGTGAGAATTGCGACAGCCCCTTTTTAAACGGAAAACGGCAGAAAACAGCACAGGAAAAGCAGGTATGTG
>CACXHI010000173.1 GCA_902767395.1 Oscillospiraceae bacterium | reverse complement strand
AACGGGAATCTGGTGAACAAGCAGACCACCGGAACGCTGAACGGCGTGAGTTACACCTGTGCCGGCACCAGCGGTGTCTGCACGGTTCGCACGGAGGTGCTTGCGATCTGCGACGGGACGCTGCTTCTGCTTTCTGGCGGAAAGCCGATTGCGGAGCCGGGCAAGTTCCCAAACGGCCTTTTCGTAAAAGCCGGACAACTCTATGCAGTGCAGAACGGTTCTGTTTTGCAGAAGCAGACAACCGGAACAATCGGGGGCGTCAGCTATACCTGCACCGGTGCGAGCGGCGTCTGCACCACGCCGGACTGGATGAAGCTGCAGCTTTCCAACGTCAGTCTTTCCGTGTTTGACAATGCGCTGACCGACGAGGCAAAGAAGACGGGCAGCGACGTTGTGACCGTGGCAGATGCGCTGAAGGCCATTGTGAAGGCTTACGAAGCATATTTCCGCGTGGAATACCCCCTGACGAACGGAACGAATGCGCAGTACATTCAGAAAGCGCTGGACTATGGCATTCTGGGGAAGGCGCAAACCAGCTACACGGATGCTGTGACTCGCCGGGAGCTGTGTTATTACCTCTGCCGTGCATTCCGCTGGCGCGAGCTGGAGGCCGTGAATGAGATTGAGGTCATTCCGGACGTTCCTGCCTCCAGCGATGATTATAAGGTTGTCATGACGCTGTACCGCACCGGAATCATGAGCGGTGTGGACGATGCGCACAACGCGTCGCTGAACGGAACGGTGAAGTGGACGGAGATGGGAGGGCTGTTGACCCGGCTTGAGCAAAGGAGTAAGCGCCTTCGCTTTACCATAAAGGAGAAAACAGTGAAAACCATTCAATATGGAACCAGCGGCTCCGGGCGCTATGC
Source organism: Oscillospiraceae bacterium (assembly GCA_902767395.1). Lineage (GTDB taxonomy): Bacteria > Bacillota > Clostridia > Oscillospirales > Oscillospiraceae > JAFRPC01. Next base: position 3,829 of record CACXHI010000173.1, on the reverse strand, counting down.
TCTCACGGCCTGTCAAATCGGAAACGGAAAGAACGTTATGGTTCTGACCTTTGCAATTCACGGCTGGGAGGACAATTACGACCGCGACGGCGCGGATCTGGTCTATCTCGCAGATCAGGTGCGAGACTGGCTGGTGGCCAATTACGATCTGGTGAAGAATGGAAACTGGACGGTTTACGTCCTGCGCTGCCTGAACCCGGACGGCCTGTATCTCGGAACAACGTGCAACGGAAAGGGCCGCTGCACAACGACGTGGGTGGATGCAAACGGAACGCTGCGCACGGACCACGGAATTGACATGAATCGCTGTTTCCCCTATTTGTATCAGCGCTTTACCGATGCGCGAAATTACAACGGAACTGCGCCGCTTCAATGCAAGGAGGCCAAAGCCCTATCAACCTTCGTGAAAAGTGTCAAGGGCAGCGGATACAACATTTGCGTCGATACGCACGGATGGTACGGACAGGTCATCACCTCTACGTCGCAAGGAACCCTCGGCAAGGCGTTTATGAAGCAGTTCCCGAACAACACCTACGCCTCGCTCGGCGGAGGAAAGGGTTACTTCTCAAGCTGGGCGGCGTACGCGGTGGGCTATGACGCCTGCCTGTTGGAGCTGCCGCGCGGGATCTACAGCCATTCGACCTTCCTCTCGAAGGGCTGTGTCTGGCGCTTTGAGAACGCGATTCAGGAGCTTTTGCAGCACTATAACGGCCCGCGTTCGACGCGTGGAGTGTTCCCGTACGAGACCGTCCCGTTTGTGGACAACGGAAACTGATCTCAAGTGAAAAAAGAGATAGACGCGAAAACATTTTCTGTGTTTTCGCGTCTATCATATTGAAAGGACCTTTCATTACGGAGGAGCGATTCATGGAGGACAGCAGAATCATTGATCTTTACATGCAGAGGAATGACCGCGCCATTGCCGAGACCGCTGCCAAATTCGGCACTTACTGCGGTTCCATTGCCGGAAACATTCTGTCCTGTGCCGAGGATACCGAGGAAATATTGAACGACACATGGCTCGCAGCATGGAACGACATTCCTCCCACACAGCCAAGCTGCCTGCGTGCCTATCTGGGGCGTCTTACACGCAATCTTGCCCTCAGCCGATATCGCTTCTTCCACACGAAAAAGCGGTATGCCGGAATTGAGATTCTGCTCTCTGAGCTTGCAGACTGCCTGCCGAGCGAGGACAGCACGGAGCTTGCGTTTGAGCGTTCCGAGCTGAGCAGACTTCTGTCGGACTGGCTGGATGCCCTCCCATCAGAGGAGAGACAGCTTTTCATTCGACGCTACTGGTACGGCGTGGCGGTCAAGCAGTTGGCGAGAGAAGCAGGCATTACACAGAACGCCATGACGCAGCGCTTGCTGCGCACACGCCGGAGCCTGCGCGCCCGGCTGGAACAGGAAGGAGTCGAATTATGAAACCAGATGATCTTTACAATGCCGTGACCGACCTGCGAGACGATCAGATTTTAGAAGGGGAGAAGCGCCTGCGGGCGAAGCGCCCTGCCCATGTCCGGCGACTCGGTATCATCGCTGCGGTGCTGGCAGTTGTCTTGCTGGCATCGATCGTTCTGCTGCCAAAGCTTTCGCACGCGGGAACGCCGACGGATGCGGCCCCCTCAAGCGGCAGTCCTGCGCTTGAGAACTCTACCGAATCCATTGGTACGCCGAATCCAGCTGCGTACCGGCTTGCGGCGGCTTCCTACCCGAAGATGGTCTCCTATGCGAATCCAAAGGATTATCTCAGATCTGACGGAACCCTTGATCCGTCCTTTGACGCTGCGTACAAGGCATGGACCGACAGTCGAAGTGCAATCCGCCCGGAAGCGGATTACACACAGGGACTCGACGCCTATTTCCGCGCGGCACTGCCTGCGCTGATGGAGGGAACCGGTACAGAAAACCGCGTCGTGGCTCCTATGAATCTCTACACAGCCCTTGCCATGCTCGCGGAAACCACGGCTGGCCAGTCGCGGCAGGAGATTTTGAATCTTCTCAACGCGCCGGATCTCAAAACGCTTCGTACGCGGGCCAATGCGGTCTGGCGGGCGAACTACAACGACGACGGCGTTGTGACCGCCATTCCGGCGGCTTCGCTCTGGCTGCGCGACGATCAGCGTTATCAAAAGGAAACCGTCGAGACGCTGGCTTCCGACTATTACGCCTCCGTGTTTTCCGGCCCGATGGGAGGGGCGGAATACGATACAGAGCTGCGGAATTGGATGAACGAACAGACCGGAGGACTTTTGGCGGATCAGATTTCCGACATATCATTTAATCCGAACACGGTCATGTCGCTTGTCACCACAATCCGTTATCATGCGCCGTGGGAGGACCCTTTTGAAAAGACGGAGGAGCGAAGCTTCCATACGCCGACACAGGAGAAGACGGCTACCTTCCTGACCGACAGCGAATTTGACGAGACCTGCTATTTCGGAGAAAGCTTTACAGCAGCCGCAAAATCGGTCAAGATTGGCGCGGGAGAGATGTATTTTCTCCTGCCGCGGGAGGGCCTAACGCCGGAGGAATTGATCCAACGGGAGGAGACGATCCGCTTCCTGTCTGGCAAGGTGGGACGCGATCAGACCACCCACCGGCAGGTGATTCTGACGCTCAGCGTCCCGCAGTTCGATGTGACTTCTCAACTCGCGCTGCAATCCTCCCTGAATGCGCTCGGGATTCAGAAGGTTTTTGATCCGCAGCAGGCGGATTTCAGTCCGTTGACTTCGCAGGCAAGCGGCGTGTATCTCTCGGAGGCGACACATGGTGCGCGCCTTCAAATCGACCAGGAAGGGATTCAGGCTGCGGCCTATACGATGCTCGGAGGCTATGGGGCTGCGGAGCCTCCGCAGGAGCGGGTGGACCTGATTCTGGACCGTCCCTTCCTGTTCGTGTTGACGAACAGCGACGGTCTCCCCCTGTTCGTTGGTATTGTCAATCAGCCGTAGTAAGTCCAACATGCAATTCAAAGACCGCGCCGCAGGGAACGCCTTGCGGCGCGGTCTTTGAATCGAAAATTTTTTACAATTCATTCATATTTTTCTTGCTTTTTTGTGGCGGAGCCGGTATAATTGAGCAGGATCAATTAACATAAGGGGAGTGTTGCCCCATCTGGGAGGACGACGATGCGCGGTGCCGTAAAGGTTGTGAGTTATTTGACTTGGCTGACCCAACTCGGACTCTCTGTTGCGGTTCCGCTGGTCGGCTTCATCCTTCTTGGCGTTTGGCTCCGCAACAGCCGTGGCTGGGGGAGCTGGGTTGTGATCGCCGGGATCCTTCTGGGGCTGCTCGGCGGTGCAGGCGGACTGTACAACAGCCTCAAAACGCTTAACCAAATGCTGAAGCATGATGACGTTCCTCCGCCAAAGGGCTTTAATCACCATGACTGATATGAATGAAAAGAAACAGACCTACCGGGAGCTTTTGATTATTGCGGTCGGCGAGCTGATTTGCCTCGCTTTGATTTATGGCGGCTTTGCGCTTCTGGACAAGCTCGATCAGCGCGTGTTGATCGGCGGCGCAGTCGGCGTTTTGACCGTGATGCTGAACTATTTTTTAATGGCGGTCGGGGTGTTTGCTGCGGCCGACCGTGCCGAGGCAGGGGAGCCTGCCCGCGCCAAACGGATCATCAGCCTGTCCATGCTGGGACGGTATGCGCTGATGATCGTTGTTTTGGTCATCGGTGCGAAAAGCGGTTGGTGCAATGTGATTGCAATGGTGATCCCGCTGGCGCTGTTCCGCGTGATTCTGTTTATCGGAGAATTCTTCAGAAGGAAGGACGGATGATTTCAACATGACGATCAATGGCCCGAAAATATACTTT
>CACXHI010000172.1 GCA_902767395.1 Oscillospiraceae bacterium | reverse complement strand
CGAAGTTTACACGCCGCTCAATTACCCCGATCCGATGGAGATTGCGCAGGCCTATGAGCCCTACGTCAAGGCCAGCGTCATCGCGCCGCCGGAGTATGTAGGCAATATCATGGATCTGTGCCAGTACCGGCGCGGCGAGTTCAAGGATATGACCTACCTCGATCAGAGCCGCGTGGAGCTGCACTATGAGATTCCACTCAACGAGATTATCTACGATTTCTTCGACGCGCTCAAGTCCCGCACGCGGGGCTACGGCTCGCTGGACTATGAGCTGATCGGCTACCGCCCCTCCAAGCTGGTGAAGCTGGATATCCTGCTCAACGGCGAGCTGGTGGACGCGCTGAGCTTCATTCTCTTTGCCGATGAGGCCTACGCCCGCGCGCGGCGCATCTGTGAGAAGCTGAAGGAGAATATCCCGCGTCAGATGTTTGAGATTCCGGTGCAGGCCGCAATCGGCGGCAAGATCATCGCCCGGGAGACGATCAAGGCCCTGCGGAAGGACGTGCTGGCCAAGTGCTACGGCGGCGATATTACCCGAAAGAAAAAGCTGCTGGAGAAGCAGAAGGAAGGCAAGAAGCGGATGCGCACCTTCGGCACCGTGTCGGTGCCGTCGGAGGCCTTCATGGCCGTGCTGAAAATGGATGAATAAACTGAGAAGCGCACCGAAGAGCCCCATGGCTTTTCGGTGCGTCTGGGAGGCACTATGAACGAATTAAAGCCCTTGGGCATTTATATCCATATCCCGTTTTGCCGCAGCAAGTGCCAGTACTGCGACTTTTACTCCATCGGCGGCAGCCGGGACCGGCGGCTGGTGGACAGCTATTTGCAGGCGATCACCCTGCATCTGAAGGAGACCGGCGCGCTCGCCACGGATTATGTGGTAGATACCGTATATTTTGGCGGCGGCACGCCCTCCTTCTTCGGCGCGGACAATTTGCGTCGGATTTTTGCCGAGGTCCAGCACCGGTTCCGCGTGGACAAGGACGCGGAAATTACCTTCGAGGCCAACCCGGATTCTGTGACCGAGAGCCTGCTTCGGAAACTGCGGGCGGAGGGATTCAACCGCATGTCCCTCGGCGTACAGTCCGACCGTGACGACGTGCTGCAAAAGCTGGGCCGTCCGCACAACTATGAGCAGGCAAAGACCGCAGTGAAGTTGGCCCGTGCCTGCGGCTTCGATAACGTCTCTTTGGATCTGATGTACGGCCTTCCCAATCAGACGGTGCTTCAGTGGGAGGAAACGCTGCGCCACGTCCTGCACCTGCGTCCGGATCACATGTCCTGCTACGGTTTGAAGGTCGAGCCGAATACGCCTCTGTGGGAATATCGGGAGGCTGCCAATCTGCCCTCGGACGAAGCGCAGGCGGAGATGTATCTGAAAACCGTGTCCATCCTTGAGGAAGCGGGCTACGCCCAGTATGAGATTTCCAATTTCGCCGTTCCCGGTTTTGAGTCCAGACATAACCTAAAATACTGGCTCGGGGAGGAGTACATCGGCTTCGGGCCGGCTGCTGCCTCCGACTTCGCCGGTAAGCGCTACACCAACAACCGCGATATTCAAAACTATATCCGAGGCGTCATCAAGCAGGACGTTCCGATTCTCTCGGAGTGCGAGTCGATTCCGCCGCGTGAACGGGCAGGGGAGTACGTGATGCTGCGTCTGCGGACCGTCTACGGCATTTCGCCGGAGGAGTATGAGAGGAACTATCTCATGCCCTTTGAACCGCTGCAAAGGGTAATTACACCGCTGGAGGCGCATGGCCTGTTTGAGCAGAAAAACGGAAACTGGGTTCTGACGCCAAAGGGGTTTTTGGTTTCCAATCAGATTATCGTTCAGCTTCAGGAGGCGCAGGACGCCAGCGAGCCGCTGGCAAAAAAGCGGTAGATTAATCCTGAACTAAGGTTTCCGTTGCATCATGATAGAAACAGAAACCAAGGAGGAAGCTCAAAATGAGGAAGCTGATTTCCATTCTGTTGTGTTTTGCCTTGGCGACCGCGTGCTTGGCAGGCTGCGCCAACCCGAAAACGGATACAGGCACACAATCGGACGTTCCGGAACCGTCCTCTGCCCTGAATGTCTGGTGTTTTCAGGCAGGGAAGGCCGATGCCTTTCTATTTTGGAACGAGGCTGGGGCAATTCTGATTGACACCGGCGAGAGCGGCTTCGGCAAGGTGATTCTGGAAAAGCTTTCCGAGCTCGGCATTCAACGGCTGGACGCCCTGATCCTGACGCATTTCGACAAGGATCACGTCGGCGGGGCCAAAAAGCTTCTGACCTCGATCCCGGTGGACAGCGTTCTGCAAAGCAACGCGCCGAAGCCCGGCGCGGAAGCCTACGAGAAGTATCTGGGCGCGCTGCGTGAGAAAGCAATCGAGCCGATCACAGTGCGCGAGTCGATGGAGTTGCCCTTGGGTGACGCGGTGTTCACGGTCAATCCGCCTGCGCAGGAGGCGTACAGGGAGGACGCAAGCAACAATTCCTCGTTGATTGTCACGGTCCAACATGGAGCAAATCGTTTGCTGTTCTGCGGCGACGCGGAAGACCTTCGCATGGCGGAGTTTTTGGGAATTGATCCCGGCCTCTGCGCACTGGTCAAGCTGCCGCACCACGGGCAATATCAGGCAACCCTCAAGGAACTTTTGACGGCGACTCGTCCCGTTTACGCGATCGTCACCTCCTCCGATGAGGAGCCGGAGGACGCGGAAACGCGGGAACTCTTGGATCGTGGAAACGTGAAGACTTTTTTCACCCGCACCGCGCCGATTCAGATCGAGAGTGACGGAATCGCGCTTTCCGTCCAATATAAAAACGACTGATAAACACAGATGGGGGTCAGATTCAGAGCTTGACCCCCATCTGTTTGCACAGGAGAAACTGCAAAGGACACTGCTGTGGATTACGTCCTTTCCATTTCCAATTTCAGTATTTGAAACTGATTTACAAAGAATTCCTTCACCTGCTTCAGATTAGTTGTCAGATCACTGTAAAGCGCTGCACCCTCGGCTAAAGCATTGTCGTATTGCGACTTGGAGATTACCCCGGCAGCAAAGGCGTCCTCCAATTCGTCCCGATCCAGTTCGATGACGGTTTGCTCAGACACGACGTAATCCAGATACATATCGTCAAAGCTTGGATTCTCCTTCTGCACATCATTTCCGTCTGTTACATCCACATAGATTTCCAAGAACCTGCCTTGATCGTCAAACATGGCGGTAAACCATGCGCGTGCCTGATCGAACGCAAGCTGCAGCCAATAATAGCCGACGTCCGCCAAGACCAGCTCCTGCTCCCCATTGTGACGGATCAACGGTGCTGCTATCTCTGTAATTTTTATCAGAGAGATTTTGCCGTGGTGCGCACCAAGGGAAAAAGGACGGATGATTTGCTGTTTAGAACGAACTCTGCTCCAGTTGCTGCGGTTCATATCCTTTATTGCCATGTTCTGCTCCTTTCTTCCGCTCCCAATGCCTCCTTGCACCGCAGTATGCGGCGCACGCTCTCGTTGATTCGTTCTTCTGAAATGCGTCCGTCCGCTACAGCGGTTCGGACAGCTTGATAGGCTTCCTCCAAGTGATCTGACACTAAGAGCAGATCGTTTCCCGCCTGCAGCGCAAGAACAGCCGCCTCAGCAGGGGAGATAAGCTGT
>CACXHI010000171.1 GCA_902767395.1 Oscillospiraceae bacterium | reverse complement strand
CTCTACCAATTGAGCTATACCCCTATATGGTGGGCCTTCGGGGACTCGAACCCAGGACCGACCGGTTATGAGCCGGCTGCTCTGACCGACTGAGCTAAAGGCCCGCAGGCGCTCCGAATGACTGAGCAGGTGTATTATACACGACAGGCAGAAAAAAATCAACTGTTTTTTCAAAAAACAGCTGATTTTTTTCTGAGAACGGGGAACACTTCAGGCCACCCCGCAGTACGGTGTAACAATAAAAACTTGACCTTGACGCAGGGATGCGCATTGCTCGTCCGGCATTCGGAACGAATGCAATTTGCCGCAGGCAAATCCAACGTACCGTACCGCTCCAACACAGGGATATCTACATTCTGTTCCCCTGCGCGTCATTCTGAGCAGAGCGAAGAATCCGTCCCCCCTCCGTTTCGTCATGTGGGAACCGTGGCGCACTGACGTGCGCCGCTACCGAACGCGGTCGGCAGGACCGTTCCGGGAGCGCACAAGGGAGCGCGGCTATCGGGCGGGGAGCTCGCGGCGCATGAGGACGAGCTCCTGCCACTGCCCGGCTCTGGTTCGGAAGTCCTTGGGGTTTCTGCCGTATTCCTCGAATCCGTATTTCCGGTACAGATTCAGCGCGCTTGCGTTCTCGGAAACGGCCTCCAACTCGACTTGGAGATAGCCCGCCTCCCTTGCGCAATCCAAGCAGGCGGCGGTCAGCGCGTTTCCGACTCCGAGGCCCCAATAAGCCCTGAGCACGGAAATCCCGAAGTCCGCACGGTGGCGCGTCTTATCCCGATCGAAGATCCTGCATTTCGCGCTCCTTTATTTCCTGGCGTGCCTCTCAAACCAGTCCGTGATCTCCGTCAGGCGACGCTGGCGGTGCTTGGGCTTGCCGGAGCGGGAGAGCTCATGGTTTTCGCCGTGGAAGAGACACAGCCGCGTCTCCACACCGAGGTCCGCCAGCGCGGCATACATCTGGATCCCCTCCGCCATCGGGCAGCGGTAGTCCTCGTCGGAGTGGATGAACAGGGTCGGGGTCCTGACGTTCTTCGCGTATTTCAGCGGCGACTGCGCCCAGAGCTTCTCGGGCGTCTCATAGATGTCGCCGTCGGTCTGGTCCCCGGCAAAGTAGTAGCCGATATCCGACATGCCGTAGAAGCCGGTCCAGTTGGCAATCGAACGTTGGGAGGCCGCGCAGCAGAAGCGGTCCGTATGTCCGATGATCCAGTTGGTCATAAAGCCGCCGTAGCTGCCGCCGGTCTGGCAGAGTCGCTTGGGGTCGATCTGCGGATACTTGGCCAGCACCGCGTCGGTGAAATCCATCAGGTTGACATAATCCGTATCGCCGTAGTGGCCGCGAATGTCCATAAAGGCGTTGTCCCGTCCGTCGCTGCCCATGGGGTTGCAGAAGAAGACAAAGTAGCCCATGGATGCCCAGAGCTGCATTTCATGATAGAACACCGGGCCGTAGACGGTCTTGGGGCCGCCGTGGACGTCCAAAACGGCAGGGTATTTCTTTTCCGGATCGAAGTCCTTGGGCTTAAGCACCCAGCCGCCGATCTCCAGCTCGCGGCTGGAAACGGTCAGCGGCTCGGGCTGCGCCACATAGCAATCCGCAAGGACGGCGTCGTTGAAGCGGGACACGCGCTCGAGGGCTTCGTCCCCGAGGCAGGCGCGGTAGAGCTCCTGCAGGCGCATCCCATAGAGGCCCACACAGAGCAGATTTCCGTTGGCAACGTCGAAGCAGTCCATCGACCCCTCGCCGGAAAATACCGGCACGTCTTCTCCGTCGGGCCGGAGCAGATGGAGGACGGCATTGCCCTCGCGGGTGGTCAGATGGTAGAGGCCCTCGGGCGTTCCGACGGCCTGACGGCCCCCGCCGAGGCGGCAATCGGAGCCGACAGAGTTATACAGATTGTATTCCTCCTGCCGCAGAACCTCCAGCTTCCCCGCCTCCAAATCCACGGTGTAGATCCAAGCGTTTTCATTCAGACCGTGGCGGGCGGACTCGGTTCCCATTAAAAGCACCTTGCCGCCTGCGACCTCCATCCCGTGGGGGCACACCGCCCAGTCAACCAGAATCTCGCGTGTCTCACCGGTGCGCCAGTTCACCCCGCGCAGGCAGAAGCCTCGCAGCGGGTATTTCACCTGCCACGGCACGAAGGCGAGCAGAATCTCGTCTTCATAGACGGTCTGACAGATCAGATCCTCGGGCACGGACATCAAGGGAGTGATCTGCATCGGCTCGCGGACGACCAGATAGGCCAGTCTGCGGTTTCCGTTCGTCACGCCCTGCCCGTTCGACCAGAAGGGCAGCTCGGTGAAAACCTCGTAATCCCGTTTCTCCTCCCGCGCCTTGCGGGCGGCGGCCTTCTCCTCCTCGGAGGCGGCGTAGAGCAGGGGCCGGTTCTTGTCCACCGTGGCGGTGACAAGGAAGCGTTCCCCCCCCAGCAGGCGGATGGAGCCGACGGCAAAGGGCAGGGTCATGTAGGGCAGGGCCTCGCCGCCGCGCACGTCGAGCACATAGTAGGAAGTGAATTCCTCCTTGGCCTCGGCACGCTTCTTCTCCTTGGCGGAACGGACCGCCGGGAAAATCAGACGGTTCTCGTCCAGCCAGAGGAAGCTGCCCTCCCTGCCAAGATCGGTGAGCTGGCGCAGCGCGCCATCCTCATAGAGCCACAGCCGCCGCTCATAGCAGTTCTCCTCCTCGTTGGAGGAGGCCACCACAAACGCAGCCCGCGCGCCGCCGGGCGCGTAGCGCACGGCGGAGAGGAATTTGTATTGCAGCAGGTCTTCCTTCGTAATCGGTTTCATGGGCTTCCTCCTACTGAATGTAGCCGACCAGCACCTTCAGCGTGTTCTCCACGCCGTCCTTGTGACTGCGCTCGTAGCCGTGGGAGGCGTAGACGCCGGGGCCGATCAGGCCGTGCCGGAGATCCCAGCCCGCGCCGAGCGTGGCTTCCACGTCGGAGCCATAGTGGGGGTAGAGATCCACCGCGTAGTCCGCGCCCTCGGCCTTTGCCGCCGAGATCAGCTTCTTCACGACCTCGTAGCTGTAGGGACCGCCGCTGTCCTTGGCGCAGATGGAAACCTGACGCTCGGTGCATTGCAGGCCGTTGCCCACGCAGCCCATATCCACGGAGATTGCCTCGGTCACGCCCGCAGGGACGGAACCGGCGCCGCCGTGACCGACCTCTTCATAGACGGTAAAGTGGAGGTAGGTTCTGCGCGCGGGGGTCAGGCCCTCGTCCTTGAGATACTTGGCGAGGGCAATCAAAATACCGGCGGAGAGCTTGTCGTCGAGGAAGCGGCTCTTGATATAGCCCTTCTCGGTGACACGGGTGCGGGGATCGAAGCAGACCACGTCGCCCACGCCGATGCCAAGGGCCTTAGCCTCGTCCGCGGAGGACACGGTCTCGTCCAGAACGACCTCGGTGTTGTCATAGCTGGGAACCGTGGTGCGCAGATCGCCGTTGACGTGGGTAGAGGCGTTGCAGATCTGGAAGGTTCCCTCGAAGCTGCCGTCAAACTTAGTGACGACGCGGCAGTTTTCCGTGTTGACCATGACGGAGGGCAGACCGCCCAGCGGCAGAACGCGGAGCCGACCGTTGCCCTTGACCTCGGCCACCATTGCGCCCAGCGTGTCGCAGTGGGCCTCGAGCAGAAGGCCGTTCTCCGCGTCCTTTCCGCCCAGATCGACGAGAACACCGCCCTTGACCGTATGAACCGGCTCATAGCCCATATCACGGAAGAGCTGAAGCAGATGTGCCTCCGCGTCGGCGGTGTAGCCCGTGGGGCTGTCGATGGCGAGCAGCTTCACAGCCTGCTCCACGGCGAAATCGGTGTATTGCTTGGGATTGTTCATGGAATCCTCTCCTTTATCATCAGATAGCTACACTATAGCACAAACCGGGAAAAATAACAACCATATTTCCAATTGCGTTTCGACAAGAACCCGAATTTTCTCGACCGCGTTCGACGCTTGAAAAATAATTGCATACTTTGTACAAAAAATTCCAAGGAAAACATTGCATTCTTGGGAAAAATCGGTATAATAGGGAATGGATAATTATAATCAGAATGGGGGTGCGCAATGAACGAACAAGTCAAGCGCATGACAGAGTCCTTCCACAGAGGCGACGCGATCCGGGCCTATGAGCTGCTGGGCTGTCACAGGCAGACGCAGGACGGCGCGGAGGGCTGGGTCTTCCGGGTTTGGGCGCCGAAGGCCCGCTACGTCAGTCTTATCGGAGATTTCAACGGCTGGGACAAGGCTGCGGCTCCGATGGTCAAGATTTCCGAGGGAATCTGGGAGGTTTTCTCCACGCTGCCCGCAGAGGGCTGCTCCTACAAATACTTCGTGGTCGGAGCCGACGGACGGGAGGTTGACAAAACCGACCCCTATGGATTCCGCACCACTTACCGTCCGGACAACTGCTCCGTGGTCTGTGACCTGAGTCGGCACAAATGGCACGACGGACGCTACCGCGCCAACCGGGATCGACGGAATATTCTAAAATCTCCCCTGAATATCTATGAGATGCACTTTGGCTCCTGGCGGCGCAAGGAGGGGAACGTCCCCTATGGCTACGCGGAGCTGGCGGATCAGCTCATTCCCTATCTCAAGGAGATGGGCTACACGCACGTGGAGCTGATGCCGATTACCGAATACCCCTACGATCCCTCCTGGGGCTATCAGGTGACGGGCTATTTTGCTCCCACCTCCCGCTACGGCGAGCCGTATCTTTTGATGGAGCTGATTGACCGGCTGCATCAGGCCGGGATCGGTGTGATTCTGGACTGGGTGCCGGCTCATTTTCCCAAGGATCTCGCCGGGCTGTTTGAGTTTGACGGAACCTGCTGCTATGAGCTGTCCGACCCGGTGATGAACGAGCACCCCGACTGGACGACCCGCATCTATGACTACGGCAAGCCGGAGGTGGTCTCCTTCCTGATCTCGAGCGCCGTGTTCTGGCTGGAGGTCTACCACGTCGACGGCATTCGCGTGGACGCCGTGGCCTCGATGCTCTATCTGGACTACAACCGCCCCAACTACCACCCCAACCAATATGGCGGGCGGGAAAATCTGGAGGCCATCGCCTTCCTGAAAAAGCTCAACGAGGCCGTCTTCTCGATCCGCAGGCAGCCGATCATGGTGGCCGAGGAATCCACGGCCTTCCCGCTCATCACAAAGCCGACGCACGACGGTGGACTGGGCTTCCTGTTCAAGTGGAACATGGGCTGGATGAACGACAATCTGCGCTATATGGCGCTCGATCCCATTTACCGGAAGTTCTCGCACGACAAGCTGACCTTCTCCATGACCTACGCCTTCTCGGAAAACTATATCCTCCCCCTGAGCCACGACGAGGTGGTACACGGAAAATGCTCCCTGATTCAGAAAATGCCCGGCTACTACGTGGACAAGTTTGCCAATCTGCGAACCTTCTTCGGCTGGCAGATGGGACATCCGGGGAAGAAGCTGACCTTCATGGGCAACGAGTTCGCGCAGTTCATCGAGTGGAACGAGAATCAGGCTCTGGATTGGCTGCTGCTGGACTATGAGAGTCACCGGCAGATGCGGGACTTTGTCCGCGATTTGAACCGGCTGTATCTGGACACGCCCGCCCTCTGGCAGAATGACGCGGACTGGAACGGCTTCCGCTGGATCTCCTGCGACGACCGCGACAACTCCGTCATTGCCTTCCGTCGGATCGACGACCGGGGCCGTGAGATCATCGGCATCTGCAACTTCTGTCCGGTCAAGCGCGAGCACTACCGTCTCGGGCTGCCCAAGGCCGGCACTTATGAGCTGGTGCTCAGCTCCGACGAGCAGAAGTACGGCGGCTGGGGCATAGAGCTGCCCCCCGTCACTGCAGAGCCGAGCCCGTGGGGCGAGCTGCCCTATTCCGCCGCCTTCACCCTGCCGCCGCTGAGCGTCCTGTTCTACAAGCGCAGAACCAAGAAAAGAAAACCCGCAACTACGGCAATGAATAACGAATAAAGGAGATCCGAACACTATGACTTTTCAGAAAAAGCGCTGCGTCGCCATG
>CACXHI010000170.1 GCA_902767395.1 Oscillospiraceae bacterium | reverse complement strand
GAAAGTCCGGGCTCCACAGGGCAAGGATAACGGGTAACGCCCGCCGAAGGCGACTTCAGGAAAAGTGCAACAGAGAGATACCGCCCCCCTGCGCTGCGGGGGAGCAAGGGTGGAAAGGTGAGGTAAGAGCTCACCCGCCGGCTGGAGACTGTCCGGTGCTGTAAACTCTATCCGGAGCAACACCGTGGAGGAGACGTTGGCTGGCCCGGCCGTCTCCGTGGAGGTGGCATGGAGCGTGCCGGCAACGGTACGCCAAGATAGATGGCTGTCTAAGACAGAACCCGGCTTACAGACCCGATTGCACCAGCAAAAAGCGCCGAGCTCTTGGCCCGGTGCTTTTTGCTTTGCTTTATTCTTCGTCAAACAGCTCCATGCTGAACACCGTGGTCTGATGCTCCGTCGGGCGGCTCTCGAAATAATACGTCACCGTCAGAAGCGGGTGGACGGTTGCGTTGCCGAAATAGACGCTGAAGCTGTCGGCACGCATCTTTTCGATCACGATGGTATCGTTCTCCGTAAAGGAGGTCAGATAGGAAATCAGCTCGAGCACGTCGCCCTCATCCGGCATCCGCACAGAGCCGTCGGGGACCGGCTCCGCCCGCGTGATATAGTTGTTGGCCCGCACCACGGTTCCGTCCGGCCAGACGGTTACGGTCAGGACGTGGACGTTCAGATCCTCCACGGTGCTGTCGCCGCAGACGATCGGGGCGCTTTGACCGTCCTGCACGTCCAGCGACGGAGTGCTTTCCGTCAGGGAGCGGAAGGTATAGACCATGACCGGAACCGTCACGTCATGGTAGCCGCTTCTGCGCTCGTCGTGATAAGACAATACGTCCTCCTCGGATTTCAGAAGCTCCAGCGGCCCCGTAATGCCGGAAATGCGCGCGGCGAAGTCCACGGCTGCCTGCGAGAGGGCGTCGCGGTCGGTGATCCGGCGCTCGGTCATCTCCAGAATGCGGGAGAAGCCCGGGTAGAGATCAAAGACAAACCGCCCGGTGACGCTGGAGCCGGACGCCGTCGCGCTGCCCTTCGGCGCATCCATGAGCCAGTTGGCATAGCCGTCATGAGGGGAATCCTCCCGCATCGTCAGCGAGTCGCCGCAGTTCAGCGCCTGGCGCACGTAGTCCGCGAGCAGATTCATATAGTTCTCCGCCCCGTCGAGCTGGAGATAGCGGTACTTGTTGAGGCGGCCGGTCTGTGTAATCGCGCCGTCAAGCAGGCGGTAGTTCTCCACCGGGAATTCCTCCGGCCATTCCTCCTCCCAGCCCTCCGGCTCGCCGCTTTCCTCTTCTGTCTCGGTCTGCGGCTGTGTGGTGGATTCTGTGGCAGGCTCCGTCACCGTGGCGGCCTCCGCAGTCGGCTCCGTGCCGGCGCTGTCCGCCGCTTCCGTCTCCGAAACGGTCTGATCGGCGGAGGCGGTCTGCTCCAAGACCGTGCCGCTTGCGGCAGTGCCGGATTCCGCCGGGTTCCCTTGGAAAGCGCAGCCGACCAGCAGGCAGAGAATGGGCAGGATTGCAAACACTCTGAATCTCTTCATCTTCATTCCTCCAATTGAAGCAGCCTCCGCTGTCGCAAGGACAGCGGAGGCGATTCCTATGACGTGCCTTGCGGGAAAAAACCGTGCGTCCCGGCGCTTACTCCTTGAAGAAGGACTCGGTCAGAGTAATCAACTCGGCGACCTTCTTCTTTGCGCCGTCGGTGGTCACCGGCTTGTTGCAGACCACGCTGATGACGAAGCTCCGGTTGGGAAGCTGCACCACACCCATCGTGCAGATGCAGGTGCCGTCCTCCACGTCCGTGACAAAGCCGCAACGGGCGTTCGGCGTGGTCAGACCGGGGTCGATCTCGGGATTCTCACTGCCGGTGAGAAGGATCTCCAGCATCTGCTGGGAGGCGGACTCGTTCACCAGCTCGCCGCGGCAGATCATATCCAGAAGCACGGCAGCCTGCTGCGCAGTGACGTAGTTCTTCTGATCGGCGGTGCCGGACAGGGGGCGGTTAAAGCCCAGCTTGACGCCGTTGGCAACGGCAAATTCCTTGACCGCGTCGCGGCCCTTGGCAGCGTCGCCGCCGCCCAGCGTCTCGGTGAGCTTGTCGGCTGCGGCAAGGTCATTCTTGACGATCATGGCCTTCACGTCGTCAAGCACGGCATCGAGGGTGAGCGTACCGTCCTTGGCCTGCTGGAAGACGGTGCCCATGATGAACACCTGCGTCATGCGGTTGGCGGTCATCCATGCGTCGGGCTCGCAGTTGACGGCGGAGGCAATCCGGCTGCCCTTGGCGGGATCGGTCACCACGACCTGCCACTCGCTGGTCAGACCGTTCAGGGCGTCGTCCAGCGCGGCCTTGAGGCCCGCCTCGTCAATCGCCTTGAGCTCCGAAGGGCTGACGGGCTGGTTCTGCTCGGAGGTGTGGGGCGTGGTCTGGGTGTCGGAGGGCGTGGGTGCGCCGGTCGTGGTGGAAATGCTTGTGCCGGTATCGGAGGGCGAGGTTGTGGGGTCCTTCTTCTGAATCACCCAGATGACGATGCAGAGCACCGCGGCCAGCACCAGCATACACAGTGTGATGCCAAGGAAGATATCGGGCTTTTTCATTTTCATAAGTAAAACAGCTCCTTTTTCATCTTTCATCAGACTCCCCCAAACGGGGCCCCGGCAGGTTCTAAAACGCGGTTGCCGGGCATAGCCTTTGGAGAGGTAGATAAACATCCCCTTTCATGTGGGGCTATTTTACCACAAGTTTACCGTTTCGTCAATGATTTTCCGGGAACAGGAGGAAAAATGAAGGATTCCATCCTTGCAGCACTCATCGTCATTCTCTTCTGGGCAGCTCTGCCCTTTCTCTGCACGGGGGTCGTGGGCGGGCCGCCGCAGGGGGAATCCGCCGCCCCAGCGGCGGACGCTCGACCAACTGACCCGCAGGCGACGGACACGCCGGACGAGGCGTGGGATTCCAATGCGCCCGCCTCGAATCCCGCCGCCCCCGCGCCCGAGGCGGCGGACGGCTTCGACGCCCGGTTCCGCCTGCCGGTGCTGCGGGGCAGCGAGATCGAGAGCATGGATCTGCACACCTATCTGACCGGGGTGCTGCTGGCGGAAATGCCATCCTCGTTTGAAGACGAGGCGAAGAAGGCGCAGGCCGTCGCCTCGCGCACCTACTGTCTGCGCAGCTATCTCCACCGCCGCCATGATGGGGCGGCGGTCTGCGTGAATTCCGGCTGCTGTCAGGGCTGGCGGGACCCCTCCGCCGCCGCGCCGGAGGACCGGGCGCGGGCGGAGGCCGCTGTCACGGCGACGGACGGGCTTGTGATCCGCTATCAGGGGGCGCTGATCGACGCGACCTTCTTCTCCTGCTCCGGCGGGCAGACCGAATCCGCCGCCGCCGTCTGGGGCAGCGACCTGCCCTATCTGCAAGCCGTTGAAAGCCCCGGCGAGGAGGGCGCGACGCATTTCTCCGACGAAACGCGAATCCCGCTCGACGACTTCCGCGCGGCGCTGGCGGAGCAGGACGGGGCCGTTTCCTTCCCGGAGGCGCTGGGCGGCTGGGTTGGGGCCGTCACCTACACCCCCGGCGGGGGCGTGGACCGGATGGAGCTGGGCGGCAGGCCGTTTTCGGGCACATGGCTGCGCAAGCGCTTCGGCCTGCGCTCCACGGTCTTCACGCTGGAGCTGACCGCCGAGGAAGCCGTGTTCACCACGAAGGGCTATGGACACCGGGTGGGCATGAGCCAATACGGCGCAGACGCCATGGCCCGCGCAGGCAACCGCTTCACGGAGATTTTGAAGTGGTACTATCAGGGGGTGACGGTGGAGGCGTACTAAAAAAAGTGGCGCGTTCGATTGCATTTCCCGGCGGGGCTTGCTATAATAGGAACCTAAAATCGAAACCGGATCATTCCATTCCGCCCCGGCGTGACGCACGCTGTACGCCTCCGCCGGGTGCAGGGTGAAGCGAAGGGAGGTGAGGCCGTGAAGCTCTGGGATCAGATCTGTCTGTTTCTTCGCCGGGTTCGCCGACTGGAGGTTCACATCTACGCGGCTTACGCGGCCTATTTCTGGCTGCTGGCGATCTTCCCCGCGGTCATGCTGATTATCAGCATCCTGCAATACACCCCCGTCCGGCCTTACGATCTGCGTCTGCTGCTGGAGAAGGTCGTTCCGGAAAGTCTGCAAGCCCTGACCGATTATATGATCGACGAGCTGTTTGCCGTGGACTCCCCGGCGGTGCTGTCCATCTCGGCGGTCACGGCCCTGTGGATGTCCTCCAAGGGCGTTTTGAGCCTCTATCGGGGGCTGAACCGCATCTACGTCGCCCGAGAGACGCGCAACGCGATCTTTCTGCGGCTGCGCTGCCTGCTGGCAACGCTGACGGGCATTCTGGCGACCGTGCTCCTGCTGACTCTGCATCTGGCGGGGCAGGACCTCATCGCCGCCCTCGGAGAGGACGGGAGCTTCCTCGGGGTTCTGCTCGAGCGCCTTTCCCGGCTGAAATACGTGCTGACCGTGCTGGTGCTGACCCTTCTGTTTACGGTAATGTACGTTGCCTTCCCTAACCGCCGCGTCCGCTTTGCAGCCTCCCTGCCCGGGGCCTTCACGACGGCGGTGCTGTGGGTGGTGTTCTCCCAGCTCTTTACGGTCTACGTCAACCACTTCGGCAATTATTCCCTGTACTACGGGAGCCTGTCCGTCATTGCAATGGCGATGCTCTGGCTCTACGTGTGCATCTATCTGTTCTTCTGCGGCGGCATTCTGAATCGGATGCTGGAGCAGCAGGCAGACAAACGAAAAATCAAACAGCGTAAAGGAACTCCATGATGAATCAGACAGAGAGAGAACGATTTGTGACCCTGCGCCGGGCGTTGATCCGGCGGCAGTTTCCCGGCCTGAACGACCGTCAGCAGGAGGCCGTCCTCACCACCGAGGGGCCGCTCCTGCTTCTGGCCGGCGCCGGCAGCGGCAAGACCACGGTGCTGATCCACCGCATTGCCAATCTGATCCGCTTTGGGCGCGGCTCCGACTGCGAGACCGTCCCGGAGGGCTTCGGCCCGGCGGAGCTGGCGGCGCTGGAGCAGGCCGCCGCACAGGACGGGCCCATGACGGCGGAGCTCGCCGCGCTCTGCGCGGTGGAGCCGGTAGCCCCGTGGCAGATCATCGCCATCACCTTTACCAACAAGGCCGCCAACCAGCTCAAGGAGCGTCTGGCGGATATGCTGGGGGCGCAGGCCGGGGAGGTCTGGGCCATGACCTTCCACGCCGCCTGCTGCCGCATCCTGCGCCGGGAGATCGACCGGCTGGGCTATGACGCGCAGTTCACAATCTATGACACGGCAGACGCCGAGCGGGTGATGAAGGACGTGATGAAGGCGCGGGGGCTGGACGAAAAGGCGCTTCCGGCCCGGCTGGTTCTGAGCCTCATCAGCCGCGCCAAGGACGCCATGCAGTTTCCCGCCGACTACGCCGCCGAGGCGGAGAAGGCCGGAGACGACCGGCTGCGGATCACAGCGGCCTGCTACCGGGATTATCAGGCAAGGCTGCGGGAGGCCAACGCGCTGGACTTTGACGATATCATCCTGCTGACCGTGAAGCTCCTGCAGGACTTCGAGGAGGTGCGGCGGAGCTGGCAGCGGCGGTTCCACTACGTTCTGATCGACGAATATCAGGACACGAACCATCTGCAATACCTGCTCTCCTCCCTGCTGGCGGGGGGACGGGAGAATATCTGCGTGGTGGGCGACGACGACCAGAGCATCTACAAATTCCGAGGCGCGACGATTGAGAACATTCTGAGCTTCGAGGAGCGCTTCCCCGGCGCGCGGCTGATCCGATTGGAGCAGAACTACCGCTCGACCCAGTGCATCCTGAAGGCCGCCAACGCGGTCATCTCCCAAAACCGGGGGCGCAAGGGGAAAACGCTTTGGACGCAGAATGCCTCCGGCGCTCCAATCACGGTGAAGGAGACCGCCGACGAAAACGAGGAGGCCAACTACGTTGCGGGCCGAATCTTCTCCCAGACGCCGCCCGCCCACTACCGCGACTTCGCCATTCTCTACCGCACCAACGCCCAGTCCAACGCCCTCGAGCGCTCGTTCAAATTCAACGGCATTCCCTACCGGATCATCGGCGGGACGCGCTTCTTTGACCGGGCCGAGGTCAAGGACATGCTGGCCTATTTGCAGCTCATCAACAACCGGGCGGACGATCTGCGGTTGAACCGGATTGTGAACACCCCGCCCCGCGGCATCGGCCCCAAGACGCTGGAAAACGTCCGGCGGCTGGCGGAGGCGCGGGGTCTGCCGATGTATTTGGTGCTGTCCGATGCAGACCGCTACGCTGCGCTGGAGAAGAGCGCGGCGAAGCTGTTGGCCTTTGCGTCGCTGATCGAGGACTGCGCGGGGCTGCTCGACCGGCTGCCCCTGCCGGAGTTCTACGACGCGATGGTGGAGAAGATCGGCTACGCGAAGATGCTGGAGGAGCACGGCGACGTGGAGAGCCGCACCCGGCTGGAAAACGTGCGCGAGCTTCGATCCTCGCTGGTCAACTATGTGGACAATCACCCGGACGACGCCTCCCTGCACGGGTTTCTGGAGGAAATTGCCCTCTACACCGACATCGAACAGTACGACGCGGCGGCGGACGCGGTGGTGATGATGACGATCCACACGGCGAAGGGCTTGGAATTCCCCCACGTCTTCCTTGTCGGCGCGGAGGACGGGCTGTTCCCCAGCCTGCGGTGCATCGGCGAGCACGAGGAGCTGGAGGAGGAGCGCCGTCTGTGCTACGTCGCCATCACGCGGGCGCAGAAGACGCTGACCGTCACCCACGCCCGCCAGCGGATGCTCTACGGACGCACCACAGTCAACCGTCTGTCCCGCTTCATCGAGAGCATCCCTCCCTCGCTGCTGGCCCAGCCGCCGCGTCCCAAACGGACGGCGGCGCCCGTCCGTCCCTCGGAGCGGTTTTCCTACGACGATCTGCCCTTTGCCGCGTCGGACGGATATGACGATCTGCCCTTTGCCGAACGCGGCGGCAAGCCGACCGGCACAGGCCGCACCCGCTTCGGTGCGGTACGGGCGGAAAAGTCTGCCCGCGCCGTGCCGGACTATAAGCCGGGCGACTCCGTTCTGCACACCTCCTTCGGGCGCGGCCTGATTCTGGCCGTCACCCGGATGGGCAGCGACGCCATGCTGGAGATTGCCTTCGACGAAAAGGGCACAAAGCGCCTGCTGGCGAACACCGCCAGCGCCCACATGAAGAAGCTCTGACCAGACACATTCAGGCCGTCAACGGAAAGCGGAGAATTGAAAGGATGTGCGTTTCAATTCTCCATAGAGCTGCTCCGCCCGTCCCCGCAGCACGCACAGGGTGCGTTGCGGGGACGGGCGGAACAGTTGCGAAAAAAGCAGTGTGCTCTCGCACACTGCCCGATTTCGTCTTGTCATCAGATCGCACGCTCAACCTTGTTGGAGCGGAGACATCTTGTACAAACGTAAACATGGCG
>CACXHI010000169.1 GCA_902767395.1 Oscillospiraceae bacterium | reverse complement strand
GGTTTCGGCAAAGCTGACGTCCACCACAATGGCTTGGGATGGCATCATGCTGTAGGCGGCAACCACAGCGCCGAGGCCGGAGAATTCCTCCTGCACGGAGCCCAGAACGCAAAGGTTGACCGGCAGCTTCTCGTCCTTCAGAAGCTCCATCACCCGACAAAGGATCACGAAGCAGGCGCGGTCGTCCATGCTCTTGGCACAGACCGCGTTCTCCCCCATACGGAAGGGCTTGGTATCGTAAACCACGCGGGTTCCCACGGGGACGCGGCGCACCGCCTCCTCAGGGCTGAGGCCGCAGTCAATCCGCAGCTCGTCCATCAAGAAGGCCTTGCTCCGTTCCTCCGGCTTCGTCACGTGGGGCGGCAGGCAGCTGATGACGCCGCGCAGCGGCGGTTCGGTGCAGACCTTGACCCGTAGACCGGGCAGCAGCCGGGGGTCAACGCCAACGTCCACAAACTTCAGGAATCCGTCTTCATGGTCCGCCACCAGCAGGCCCACCTCATCCAGATGGGCATCGAGCAGGACCGTCCTTGCATTTCGGTTCTCGGAGGTCCGAAGCGCAATGAGGTTGCCCATCACGTCCCGCGTCACATCGTCCACAAAGGGCTTCAGCAGCGCGCAGGCGGTCTCATAGACCCCTTGCTCCGCACCGCTGGGGCCGACGCACGCGGAAAGTGCAAACAGTGCATTTTGCAGATCCATAATCACAGCTCCATTACAGTCTTTTTGAATTCCTTCCCGCGCACCATGAAGTTCTTAAACTTATCGAACGCGGGGCCGGCAGGCGATAGAATGACCACGTCGCCGGGCTTGGCCACCCGGGAGGCCAGACGAACCGCCTCATAGAAATCGTCCTCATGCAGAATCTCGGGACATCCGGGCCTGTAGTTGGGCGCGCTGAGCACGGCAGCCTCGATCTTTGGGGCGGTGGCCCCGGTCAGGATCAGCGTTTTCACACGCTCCACGATCTCCGGGCCGAGCGGCTCAAAGGGAACATGCTTGTCATAGCCCCCGGCAATCAGAATGAGCTTCTGATCGAAGCTTTGCAGACCGGCGATGGTCCGGGTGGGCGAGGAGGCAATGGAATCGTTGTAATACCGGACGCCGTCCTTCTCCCGCACCAGCTCGATCCGATGCTCCACGCCGCCGAAGCTTTCGGCAACGGCACGAATCGTTTCGTTGCGCACGCAGTCGCCCACGGCTAAAATCGCAGCCATATAGTTTTCGACGTTGTGAATGCCGGGGAGCAGAATATCAGACTGCTCGATGATCTTCTCCACCGTCTCGCCCTTGCGCCAGATCACGCCGTCGCGCAGGAAAACGCCGCGCTCCGGCTCGGTCCGCCGGGAGAACTCCAGCACGGTTCCCTTTGCCTTGGGAACAAAGGAATGCGTGATCACGTTGTCCCGGTTCAGAATCAGAACGTCGCCCGCCGTCTGGTGGAGATAGAGATTCTCCTTCGCCGCAACGTACTCCTCCATGTCCTTGTGGATGTCCAGATGGTTCGGAGAGAGGTTTGTGATGACAGCCGTGTGTGGGCTGTAAGGGAAGTACATGAGCTGGAAGGAGGAAAGCTCCAGCACCACCCGGTCGTCCGCCTGCATCTCGTCGGCCCGGTCCAGCAGGGGTGTGCCGATGTTGCCGCCCAGCCAGACCCGGAAGCCTTCCTTTTTCAGCAGCTCGGAGATCAGGGTGGAGGTCGTAGTCTTGCCGTCCGAGCCGGTCACGGCGATCATCTGACAGGGGCAGACCTGAAAGAAGGCCTCCATCTCGGAGGTGATTACCGCACCGCTGTCGCGCAGCGCACGAATCTGCGGCGTATCGGGATGAAGTCCGGGGGTGCGGAACACCACGTCGCCCGAGACGCCGTCCAGATAGTGCTCGCCCAGATGGAGCTTCGCGCCCTGCGCCTCCAGCGCAAGCACCTCCTCGTCCAGCTTTTCACGCGGAGTCTTGTCGCAGCAGGTCACTGCGATCCCATAGTGCAGAAGCAGCCGCACCAGCGGGCGGTTGCTGACCCCGACGCCCAACACAAGGACACGTTTGCCCTTGAGCGATTCAAAATAGGAATCCAATCTTGTCATATTCATTCTCCCTCCGCAAATTGCGGCGATTTGAAATCCTTTTCGGTTGCTTATCGTATATCCCCGTTCCCGCCCTCATCCGAAAACCAGCGTTGATGGTAGTAACTCTTGCTCGATGACTGTGCGCGTGTAACAGTGCAGGGCATGCACGTTCATCGGTGATACGCGCCCGACGTATCGCAATTGGATGTGGAGCCATTCTCACTCCACGGGAGATCCCGCTCGCCTTTTCGGATTACCT
>CACXHI010000168.1 GCA_902767395.1 Oscillospiraceae bacterium | reverse complement strand
GGCGGGCCTGATAGTCCCTCGCGTTGGACACGGAGGAGACTTCCTTATACCCGTTCATGGACGGGATCTGGATCTCAATATCATAGGTGCGCGCCATGGAGGCCGAGCAGTCGCCCGCGGCCAGCTTCACGGTGCGGAAGTGGAAGCCCAGCCCCTTGACCAGGTCCTCGGCCTTGCGCACGAGCTCGTCGAAGGCTTCGTCGGACTTTTCCGGCAGGGTGTACTGGAACATCTCGATCTTGTTGAACTGGTGGCCGCGCACCATGCCGCGCTCGTCGGCGCGGTGGGAGCCGGCCTCCCGGCGGAAGCAGGGGGTATAGGCAAAGAGCTTGTGGGGCAGGTCGCTCTCGCGCATGATCTCATCCCGGTGCAGGGAGGCCAGGGCGGTCTCTGCGGTGGGAAGCATGAAGTGCATGCGGTCGTCGGTGGGGTTCTCGATCTTATAGACCTCGTCGGCGAACTTCGGGAACTGGCCCGCGGTCTCGCCGCAGCGGTACTCCAGCATGTGGGGGAGAATCACCATTTCGTAGCCGTCGGCCAGATGGCAGTCCATAAAATAGTTCAGCAGGGCCCACTCGAGGCGGGCGCCCATGCCCGTATAGATCCAGAAGCCGGTTCCGGCCAGCTTCGTCCCGCGCTCGTAGTCGATCAGGCCGAGATCGGTGCAGAGGTCCACGTGGTGCTTCGGCTCGAAATCGAACTTGTGGGGCTCGCCGTAGTAGCGCAGGGGCTCGTTGTTCTCCTTGCCGCCGGGCGTGAGGTCGGGGTCGGGGAGGTTGGGCAGGCTCAGCATCCAGGTGCGGTACTCGGCCTCTACGTCGGTCAGGGCCTTGTCGTTCTCCGCAATCTGGTTTTTGAGCTCCGCCATCTGCTGAAAGATGGGAGCTACGTCCTGCCCCTGCTTTTTCAGCATGGGAATCTGCTTGGAGACCTTGTTCTGCTCGGCCTTTTTGGCCTCGGTGGAGGCAATCAGCTCACGGCGCTTTTGATCCAGCTCTAAGATCCGGTCCACCGCGGCGTCGCAATCGACTTCCTTGGCCCGAAGCAGGCGCTTGACCTCCTCGGGATTTTCCTTAATTCTGCGAATATCCAGCATATTGTTTCCTCTCTCCTGATTGTTTTTTTCATTCAGTCAATCGTCAGGCCTTCCAAAATATCCTGCTCTGTGGGCGAGAGCAGGGCCTTTAAGGGCTCGATCTGCTCCAGAAGCTCCTCCAGCCGGTCGTAATTACCCAGCTCGTCGGCCGCCATGGCCTGATGCAGCAGCTCGCTGACCTTCAGGCCGTCCGCGACCTGCTGCTCCAGCGCCTGAACGCGCTGCTCGAGGGCGGTCTTTTCATCCGCCAGAGTCTGCTTTTCGGACGCGAGCTGTGCCAGCGCCTCCTTCTGGGCCTTTGCGGCTGCGGCGTCCGCTGCGGCAGCGCTCTCCAGCGCGGCGACCCGTTCCGTCAGGGCCTCGTTGGACGCGGACAGGGCCGCGTTCTCCTCCTGCAGGGCGCCGATCATGCCCGTCAGGGAGGCGGAGGCCTCCTGACTCTTGCTCTGCAATTCCTGATTCATCAGCTTGAGCCGTTTTGTCTCTGTCAACATCATCACCGTCACAAGCACAAAGGATACCGCAAAGAGAATGAGCAGATAGGTCACAAGGGCGGAGCGGCGTCTGGGGGACAGCCCCGTCGCCGGGTCTGCGGCGGGAGGCGTCTGCGGCACGGGCGCGCCGTTCTTTTCTTCGTCAATCACGGTCTGCGTCCTCCTTCGTGGAAATCTGCTGGAGGGCGAAGAGCAGGCGGTTCAGGTCGTCCGGTCCGTAGAATTCCAGCTCGAAACGTCCCTTGCGTTTCCCGTTGACGATGCGCACCTTGCGCCCCAGACGGCGGCTCAGCGAACGCTCGCACTCCGCCACGTAGTCCACCTCCAGCGGCGCCGGGGGAGGCGTTTCCTTCTCGCGCTCCAGATTGCGGCAAAGGGTTTCGGCCTGCCGCACGGAGAGCTGGAGGGCAATGATTCGCTGCGCCGCCTGCTGGCGGAGCTTTTCGCTTTTCAGCCCCAACAGGGCGCGGGCGTGACCGGGTGAGAGCGTCCCGTCCCGAACCAGCGCCGCCAGCTCGTCGGACAGAGACAGAAGCCGCAGAGCGTTTGCCACCGCCGGACGGGATTTGCCCACTGCCTCGGCGGTCTCGGCCTGCGTCAGGCCGTATTCCTCCATCAGGGTTTGGAAGCCAGCGGCCTCCTCCATGGGATTCAGATCCTCGCGCTGGAGATTCTCCACCAGCGCCAGCTCCATCACCTTGCGGTCATCCGCCTCGACGACCAGCACCGGAACCTCGTCCAGCCCCGCCCGACGCGCGGCACGCCAGCGGCGCTCCCCGGCGATGATTTGATAGTAACCGTTTGGGCGCTCCCGGACGGTGAGCGGCTGGATCAGGCCGTGCGCGGCAATGGAATCCGCGAGGGCCTGCAGGGCCTCCTCGTCGAACTCCTTCCGGGGCTGGAGCGGATTCGGCTCCACCCGATGCAGCGCCACGGTGTGAACCCCGCCGTTTTGCTGGGTAAAGTCCAGATTCGGATCGTCCAGCAATGCGCCGAGCCCACGCCCAAGGCCGGATTGTTTCTTCATGGCGTTCCTCCAATTCTTACAAATTCATTCTAAAACAGTGTCAAAATCTCCTCCGCGACGGCAAGATAGGCCGCCGCGCCGCGGCTGTGCTTGTCGTAAGCGGTGACAGGCATCCCGTGGCTGGGAGCCTCGGCCAGACGGACGTTGCGGGGAATCGCCGTCGAGAACACCCGTCCGGGGAAGAAGCGGCGAACCTCCTGCGCGACCTGACTGGAAAAATTCGTCCGCCCGTCAAACATCGTCAGCAAAACGCCGAAGACCGTCAGCCGGGGATTCAGACGCTTTTTGACCGCCCGCATTGTATTCATCAGGTCGGACAGGCCCTCGAGCGCGTAATACTCGCACTGCACCGGAATCAGGATCTGCTCCGCCGCGCACAGGCCGTTCAGCGTCAGCAGCTCCAGCGACGGCGGGCAGTCGATGAAGACGAAGTCGTAATTTTCGATCACGGGGGCCAGCGCATCCTTGAGAATGAATTCCCGGCGCGCCATGTCGGCCAGTTCCACTCCGGCCCCGGCCAGAGCGGACGAGGATGGCAGCACGTCGCCCCAATCTGTGCGAACGAGCGCCTGAGACGCCGCGACGCCGTTGATAATCACGTCGTAGGAGGTGTATTTGCTCCGACGGCTGATTCCCATGCCGGAGGTCGCGTTGGCCTGCGGATCGAAGTCCACCAGCAGGACGCGCGCCCCCTTTTCGCGGAGCGCGGCAGTCAGATTGACGGCGGTGGTCGTCTTTCCCACGCCGCCCTTTTGATTTACAACAGCCACAATTCTGCCCATGTCTACCCCCCGTTTCTCTGGTTGTTTTTGATTATACCACATTCACAGCAAAAATCAAGGAAAAAAGGGCGGGTGTTTCACGTGAAACATTCTACACAATATAATAAAGAAATATCACAAAACCACTTGTAAATTTGCGGATTTTATGGTATAATATAAAAGTCGAACGTTATGATTTTTTACTTACCGGAGGTGCTGCAATGTATTCCAACGCCTTTATTTGGGCCAAGGTCATCTCCTATCTCGACGAGCGGCTGACGCCGGCGATTGTGTCCTCTTTTTTTGACCAGTCCTACATTCTCGAACGGACGGACGACGCGCTGACGATCTACTCGCCGTCGGAGTTTTGCAAGGATTTTATTACGCAGCGGTGTCTGGGCCACATCCGCGACGCGATGCGCGATTTGGTGGGCCGGGATCTGGAGATTGTCGTCGTCTGCGAGGAGGAGCTTGCGGAATATCGGCTCTCCCATGAGGTGCAGCCAAACGCGAGCTTTCATTCCCATTTCACCTTTGATTCCTTTGTCGTCGGCCCGTCCAACCGTTTTGCCTACAACGCGGCCTTGGCCGTAACGGACATGCCTGCCACGGCTTACAATCCGCTGTTTATTTACGGGCCGTCGGGTCTGGGCAAGACCCACCTGCTCTACGCCATTGCCAACCGGATTCGGGAAAAGCATCCCGAGTTCCACATCGTCTATATCAGCTCCGAGCAGTTCACCAACGAGCTGATCGTCGCCCTGCGCGAGAAGACAAATCTGGAATTCCGCCAGAAATACCGCAACGCGGACCTGCTTTTGATGGACGACGTGCAGTTCATCGGGGGCAAGCAATCCACCGAGGAGGAGTTCTTCCACACCTTCAACGAGCTGTTCGAGGCACACAAGCAGATCGTGTTGACCTCCGACCGTCCTCCCATGGAAATCTCGACGCTGGCGGAGCGTCTGCGCACCCGCTTTGAGGGCGGGCTGATCTGCGACATTATCCCGCCCGACTATGAGACCCGCATGGCCATCATTCAGAACAAGGCCGGGTCGCTGGGGCTGGAGCTTCCGCAGGAGATCTGCAACTACATTGCGGAGAATATCACGAATAACGTGCGCTCGCTGGAGGGCACGGTCAATATCATCCGGGCCTACCATGAGCTGAACGGGATGCCGCTGGATCTGCCCAACGTCTCGCGGGCCATCAAGGACATGTATTCCGACGCCAGCCACAATCTGCCCACGGCGTCGCTCATCATCTCGGAGGTCTCGCGCTACTTCAACGTGGAGGAAGCCCTGCTGCGCGGGCGGCTGAAATCCAACAACATCGTCATGCCCCGCCAAATCGCCATGTATCTGATCCGCGAGCTGACCCACCAGAGCTACAAAACCATTGGCCGGGAGTTTGGACGCGACCATACCACGGTCATCTCCGCCCTGCAAAAGGTCGAGTCCCTGATTGCCAAGGGCGATAAGCAGATCCTCGATCAGCTGAGGGATATCACGTCGAATATCAACGGGAAGCTGTGAGGCCCGTCTATCCCCACCCCCTGTGGATTGTGGAAATCTTTTTTGTGGAAAACGCGGCGCGTTCGGTTTTCCACGCGGCGGGCTGTGGAAGGCGGTGGGTTTCCTCCGCCGTGCTGTGGAGAACTTTTCGTTGTTTGACAAGGGTTTTCGCGGGTTTTCCACCATCCACACCCCCTACTACTGCATACTACTAAATATTTTTCTCTCTCTTTCTAATAGAGAGCGTGAAAGGAGATTTTTTCATGCGGCTCGTATGTGATAAAACCACGCTGTCCAACGCCATTTCCATTGTCTCGCGCACCGTCAGTCCCAAGAGCAGTCTCCCCTTTTTGGAGGGCATTTATCTTGCTGCCGACGAGGAGGGCCTGCGGCTGACCGGCTACAATCTGGAGACCGGCATTACCGTCCGGATCGACGCGAAGATTCGCAGCGGCGGAGAGTGCGTTATGCCGACGCGGATGTTTGCCGACATCGTGCGTAAGCTCCCGGACGACGTTGTGACCGTAGAGGTCGATGAAAACTATCGGGTCGCAATCGAGGCCGGGGCGGCGAGATTCCAACTCATGGCCTCCGCCGCCGACGAATATCCCCAGCTTCCCACCGTGGAGGAGGCAAACGCCGTCGCCATGCCGCAGAACGCCCTGCGCGAGCTGATTTCCGGCACCCTCTTTGCTGTTTCGGACGATACCGCAAACCCTGTCTATACCGGCTGTCTGGTGGAGGCGGGGGAAAATAATCTGACGATGGTGGCCATCGACGGTTACCGCATGGCGAAGCGGGCGTACCACGCGCAGACGGACAGCTTCCCGGAAATGAGCTTCATCGTGCCCTCCGCCGCCCTGCGGGAGCTGGAAAAGATTCTCTCCGACACCGAGGACGAGGTTCGCTTCACTCTGGGAAAGAAGCATATCTCCTTCACGACGGACAGCGCCACGCTGATCTGCCGTCTGCTGGAGGGCAAGTTTGCCGACTGGCGGCGGTTCATCCCGGCCTCGACGCCCGTGACGATGACGGCGAACGTGGCGGAGCTGACCGCCACCGTGGAGCGCGTGGGCCTGATCGTCTCAGAGAAATATAAGAGCCCGGTGCGCTGCGTGTTCTCGCAGGACAGCGCCACCTTCCGCACCGTCACCACCGTGGCCGCCGCCACCGACGGCTGCCGTCTGGCGGGCGACGGGAAGGACATGGAGATCGGCTTCTCCTGCCGCTATATGCTCGAGGCGCTCAAGGCGGTCCCGACTGCCGAGACCACCCTGCTGCTCAGCGGCGGTCTGAACCCCATCCTCCTCGTCCCCTGCGACCCCGACCGGGAGAAGGTGGACTATACCTATCTGATCCAGCCGGTCAGACTGAACTAAACAGTTGAAAGCTTAAAAGGAGGACTGCCGATGAAGGTCCGTGTCCGCAGGGTGAATCCCTCCGAGGTGGAGGTTCCGATCACCACCGAATACATCAAGCTGGAAAGCTTTTTGAAGCTCTGCAACGCCGTGGAATCCGGCGGCATGGCAAAGAATTTCATTCTCAACGAGGACGTGGCGGTAAACGGCGAGATCTGCACGATGCGGGGCAAGAAGCTCCGCCCGGGCGACCGCGTGGCCTTCGACGGGAATTTCTACAAGGTTACGCAGGGAAGCGATTGACGGCTGCGCATGAGAATCTTAGATCTGACCCTGACCGGCTTCCGCAACTATGAAAGCTTTGCCTGCGACTTTGATCCCGGCGTCAACCTGATCGTCGGGCAGAACGCGCAGGGAAAAACGAATCTTCTGGAGGCCGTCTGCTATCTCAGCCGGGGCGCGGCCTTTCGCACCCGCAGAGAGGCGGAGCTGATCCGCTTCGGCGCGGACTTTGCCGATCTCAGCGCCCGCGTGGAGTC
>CACXHI010000167.1 GCA_902767395.1 Oscillospiraceae bacterium | reverse complement strand
TAGAAATCTACTACCGCTTCATCGGCAAAATCGACTGACCTTTCTTTTTTTTCAAGCAATATCTTTAATTAAGGGAAACGGGGAAAAGCTACCCTGACATTCACAGTCTGCTGCTGCTTGGCAACGTGTTTCAGGTGTCTCTTGATCAATTGATCAAAGGAGATCTTGCATCTATGAAAGAGCTTGTGAATGAGTATGACGTGCAGGAATTTCAACATTACAGCCGAATCTTCAGCGCCCATTTTGGGGTGCTGGTGATTGCTGGCCCCTTTCTTGCTCTCTGGGGAAAATGGTATTCCTGGATGTTGTTTGGCGTGCTGTTTGCCATTGCGCTGTATTGGGGAATTCGAGTCGAGCAGTTGAAAAAGAAGTTTGATATTCAGACCTACCGGGAAATCGTCGCATTTTTTGAGGGGAAAAAGCTCGATGAGCTGCAAAAAGCGACGGAGTTCGGCAAGCGCCCCTATCAGAAGACTGCTCTCGTTCTGCTTTCTGCTTTGTTCAGCGCCTTGGTTACCGCCGCGGCTGCGTGGATCTTGCATCTGCTGAAAGGGTAGTGCCGCGGAGCAACAGAAGGTTCACGCTGAAGGGACGAGCGTTGTGCTCGACCTACGTCAAGTTTTTTTGGTTGAGACGTTTTCCGAAGTTCCAATGATCTGGGCCGGTTTTGTGAATCCCGTGGGATTTTGCAGAACCGGCCCCGAATGCGCTCCGGTCAATCGTCTCGGAGAACGAAAAAAGTGGAAGAATGATGGCAAAACTGTGCCGCTTGGCCCTACAGTTCTCCGGATTTTTGACATTTTTGATAATCTTTTCATTACAAATAAAGAATCATTCTGCTTGACAAATGCAATGGTTTCATGTACAATGTTCGATGAAAAGAAGGTAAAGTCGGCGCTTTGGGCGTATCGGCGTGCTTTGGCGTCGTATTCAACACCGACTTGGTTTGCGTTTGGTGCGCGCGCTACAAGTGCGTTTTTGGGTGGAAACCCCGCGGTTCACTCCGTGAGAAAGGGAGACATACATGGACGAAAAGATGAAGACCCCCAGCGGCGAAAAGCAGGGAGAAATAGATCTTTCGGATCTCATCAAAGCAGTCTGGCATCGGTTCTGGCTGGTGATTCTTGCCCTGCTGATTGGCGGTGCGGCGGCGTTTTCCGTGGCGACCTATTTGATTACGCCGCAATATCAGGCAACGGCTACGATTTACATTTTTTCCAAGACGACGAGTATTACCTCGCTGGCGGATCTCCAGATCGGCAGCCAGTTGACACAGGATTTTCAGATTATCGCCAAGACGCGCGACGTCATTGAAAACGTAATTCTGGAGCTGAATCTCGATACCACCTATGCGCAGCTTGCCAAGAACGTTTCCGTGGTGAATCCGTCATCCTCCCACATGCTGCAGGTCACTGTGGTTGATACCGACCCCGAACGGGCGGCTGCAATCAGCAACAAGCTTTCGGATAAGCTGCGTGACCAGATTGCAGAAATTATGAACACCGACCGTCCGTCCGTGGTTCAGCGGGCGACCGTTCCCAAGAACCAGAGCAGTCCCGACGTGCAGAACATGACAGCCATGGGTGCGATGCTTGGCGCGTTGTTGGTGGTCGCCTTGATTTGCGTGCGGCATTTGATGGATGATACCATCAAGTCCAGCGACGACGTACACAGATTCCTGAATCTGGACGTGCTGGCAGAGTTCCCCTATATTCGCGCTCAGGGCAGCCACAGTTCCAAAAACAGCGAGAGCCGTTCAAAAGACAGTTCCGGGCGGAAGGCTGCCGCCAAAGGGTAGTACGGGTGGCTGAGATTTTATGACGACAAAGAGAAAGGCCCTCTTTCTTTCGGGCATTCTTCTGGCGGCGCTTGGCGTCGGATATCTGTCCTACTGGGCCGTGACGAGCTGGCGCGCAAATCGGGAGGCGGAGGCGCTGCAAAGCCTTGGCTTTACGGAGTCAACGGCCTCACAGACGACCCTACCGGAGTCTTCTCTTGCGATGAGCACAGAAACGGCTCCGGTTTCAGCCGGCACGACAAAGGAGCCCTACGTTTCCCCCATTGACTTCGATGCGCTCTGGGAAGTCAACGCGGATATCTATGCGTGGCTGCAAATTGACGACACGGATATCTCTTACCCGATTTTGCAGCATCCGACCGATAACGCTTACTATCTGAACCACACGGTTGAGCGTCGGAGCGGATTTCCGGGTTCGATCTTCTCCTACAACGTGAACGCGAAGGACTTTACCGATTTCAACACCGTGATTTACGGGCATCGGATGGATAACGGTCAGATGTTCAGCAATCTGAAATTCTACCGCGACGAGTCCTATCTGAAGGAACACCGGACGATTCACGTCTTCCTGCCGGATCGGGAGTTGGTCTACACCGTTTTTGCGGCGGTGGTTTGTGACGATCGGTTGATTACGTCCTATTTCGACAATACCGATCCCTTTTCATGCCAGTCCTATTTGGATTGGATCTACGGGAACCGGGATCTGAATAGCCACGTTCTCCAAGATCTGGACGTTACCTTTGAGGATCGTGTGCTTACCCTGAGCACCTGCATCAAATGGGAGAAGCAGAACAGATATCTTGTCGTGGCGGTGTTGACCAATGAAATCACATAAAGGTGCGTGGATTGCTGCCGCAGCGGCGCTTTTGCTTGCCATTGTCGCGGGTGCGATTGCGGCGCTTTGCAGCGGGACGGCAGATCCGGCGGGCCCGTCGACGGGGAACCCATCTGTGGATTCATCCTTATCCGGCGAGGAGCGCGAGGCCGACTGGGGAAAAACGATCTTGGTGGACGGCACGGTTTACCGTCTGAATTCCTCACTGCGTACGATTCTCTTTCTCGGCGTGGACGACGGCGAATCCGTTGCGTCGGGGATTGCCCCGGGCGAAGGCAGAAGGGCGGATACCATCGTGCTGCTTCTGCTGGATGACGCGGCAAAAGAGACCACCCTGCTTTCGATTTCCCGCGATACCATTGTGGACGTGGATGCGTATAATCAAAACGGCGACTATGCCTACAGCGCCCCGTCCCATATCAACATGCAGTACTACTTCGGGGACAGCCCCTCACGGAGCTGTTATTTGATGAAGAGAACCGTGTCCCGTCTGCTCTATGGCATTCAGATCGACGGCTGTTTTTCCCTGACGGCGGAGGGCATTGTCACCGTCGTCGATCAGCTTGGCGGCATTTCAGTCACCATGCCGGAGGATTACACCGACGTGGACCCCCGCTATGAGGCCGGCGCGCAGCTGACCTTGGATGGCAGGGAGGCGGACCGCCTGTTTCGCTACCGCGATACGCGTGTCGTTGGAAGCAACGAGGCGCGTGCCGAGCGTCAGATTCGCTTGATGACCTCGCTGTTTCAAGAATTGCAAAGCGCCACAAGCCTCAGTCGGTTGGAGTCTCTGCTCGAAGCCGCAGGCGAGGACGTCTGCTCCGATCTGGACGCGGAGACGTTGAAGAAGCTGTTGACCTATCGCATGAATCCCGCGTCTCGGACCCTGCCGGGCACGGTGGTTTCGGGCGACGACGGTCACGACGAATTCCATGTGGACGAGGCGGCGCTGCGAAAGCTTCTGATCGAGCTGTTTTACCAGCCGGTCGAGGACGAATAGATTTGTTTCCGTATTTATTGATGTGAGCACATCTTTAAATAATTCTCTGAAGGAAGGAGGAATGTAATTATGAAAATGCTCAAGCTTGTCTCTCTCTTCGCGGTTGTTTGCATTCTGATGGTCTGTGTTGCCGGTACGGCCTTTGCTGCTGGCAGCAAATCCGATTGGGTGGAGATCACTTCTCCCGATGAGCTGACGGTGGAACCGAAGCAGGATGGCGATCCCCTTCTTACGAGAGAGATTGCTGCTCGGAAGATTGGCTGCCCTGTTCTCGAGGTCGTCCTTTGTGGTCAGTGGAACGCCCACGCGCCGAAGCTGCCCATTTCGCTGACCTTTAAGACCACTCTGAAGGCCAACCAGAAGGGTTACGTCTTCCACTGGAATGGAAACGACTGGGATCTGATGGGCCAGGTGAACACCTCGATCGTGTTTAATAGTCTGTCCCCTGTTGGTGTTGCAATTCGCCAGCTTTCTCCCGCGCCCACGCCCACGCCTGCACCCGGCGGAGAGACCTCTCCCGCGACCGGCGTTGACAGCCTGCCTGTGGCGCTTGCCCTCGCAGCCATCGTGATGGGTGGCGCTGCCGCTTTCATCTCGACCAAGAAGAAGAGCTGATACGCACGAAAAGAGCTCTTTCGGGGGGCTCGCCCCCCGAAAGAGCTTCTTTGCACTACGGAGGCGCTTATGACGAAGATCGTGGATCTCCACTGCCACATCCTCCCCTATGTGGACGACGGAGCGCTGCGTACCGAAGAATCGGAGGAGCTGTTGGACATGCTCTATCGGCAGGGCGTGCGCATTCTGTGCGCGACCCCGCATTTACGGAAGGGAATGTTTGAAACGCCGGATGGGGAAATTCAAGTTCAGTTTGACGAGTTGCGGATGCGCGCGGCTCAGTATGAGGAGCGGATGCTCCTGTTTCTGTCACGGGAATACCACTGTGACGACCTGTTTCGAGAGCGGCTGAATGCCGGAAACGTCCTCTGTTTCGGGAGGGGGCGCACGGTTTTGATTGAATTCTCGTATCACCATACCTATGAAGCGATACTTAGCTGGATCGACGATGTGCAAGCGCGGGGCTACTGCCCGCTGATCGCCCATGTGGAACGGTATCCAGCGCTCAGCGGAAGCCTTGAAAAGGTTTCCACGCTCATTCAAAAGGGCGCAAAGATTCAAATGAACGCCGGCAGCATCCTCGGGCGCGAGGGCTTTCGGCAGTCTATGTGGAGCAAGCGGCTTCTGAAGGAAGGGCTTGTCCATGTGGTAGCGTCTGATTCCCACGATCCGGAGAACCGTCCCCCGGAATTGGACGCCTGTTTTCATTTTCTGCGAAAAAAAGTCGGGGACGCCTATGCTATGGCGTTGCTGCGTGAGAACCCGGTCCAAATATTAACGACGATAGAAGGAGACAGTCCCCTATGCAAACAATCAGTTTAATGAAGGAGAAGCTGCCTTATGAGATTAACGAGGAATTAAAGCTTCTGCGAACCAACATTCTGTTTTGCGGTGCTGACAAGCGCGTTCTTCTTGTCACCAGCGCGTTCTCCGGAGAAGGAAAATCGACAGTCACCCTTGATCTCTGCCGCAGCCTTGCTGAATTGGGCAAAAGTGTGCTCCTCATCGATTCGGACATGCGGAAATCTGTGCTGAAGAAAAAGGTGATTTCCCAGCTTCCTGAGAACGGCCTTTCCCACTATCTCTCCGGTCAGTGTACGCTCAATGAAGTGATTTGCGAGACTGAGACGCCGTTGTTCTATACCGTACTCAACGGCGCCGTTCCTCCAAACCCGACCGAGCTTCTGGCTTCCGAGAATATGAAGCGGCTGATGGCCTTCTGCCGGGACAACTTTGATTACGTCATCATCGACAGCCCCCCGGTCGGGTTGGTGGTTGATCCTGCTGTGATTGCGCCGCTTTGCGACGGAATCCTGATCCTGATTGAGGCGAACGAGGTGAAGTACCGCCTTGCCCAAGAGGTCGTCGCCAAAATGCAGGCGACCAACTGCCCGATTCTCGGCGTCGTCCTCAATAAGGTGAGCGGGAAGAAATTTGGTAAGAGCTACGGGAAATACTACGGCAAGAAGTACAAAGCCTATTACGCATAATTATGTTTTCCGTTCAGCGGTCACCACGGGACAAGGGTATTCCATCGTAGTGGCCGAACTCGCAGAGTCACGGAGTATGACCACGTCAGCCAGAACGTTGCAGAGTTCGACCGCGTTCCGTAGACGAAGGGAGAGGCCCGCTGTGGTCAGCACCGGTCGGCGGCCACTTCAATGGGCTCGGAACCGTTGCCGACGGACTGAATCCCGCGGCGCGAAAGCTTGAGATACGCTTGACTTTCCGCCGCGCGCATGGTATAATGCAGAGCGTCAAATTTTTCACTTTGGAGGCGAAGTCATGATTCAGATCACTACCATCGAGACTCGCAACCTCTGCGAGAGCGCCAAGAACGGCGGCTGCGGAGAATGCCAGACCTCTTGCCAGTCCGCTTGCAAGACCAGCTGCGGCATTGCCAACCAGAACTGCGAGAACGAAAAGAAGTAAGCACAAAGGGTAAGAATGCCGCCGGAGAACGGCGGCATTTTCCTGTCATGACGGAGAATGCTATGATTCATCAATTCCAACTCAACGGCTACAACATCGTCCTTGACGTCTGCTCCGGCTCCATCCATCTCGTCGACGAGGTTGCCTATGACATGATCGCAGGCTACGAAGCCCAAGATCGAGCCGCACTGCTTGCGGCTCTGGCGCAGAAGTATGCCGGGAAGGTCACGGAGGCCGAGCTGAACGAGGCTTACGATCAGCTCACTGCTCTCAAAAACGCGGGCAAGCTCTTTACGCCCGATACCTATGCACCCATGGCCGGCCAGCTCAAGGCCAAGACCTCGGGTGTGATCAAGGCGCTTTGCCTTCACGTCGCGCACGTCTGCAACCTCAACTGCTCCTACTGCTTCGCCAGTCAGGGGAAATATCATGGCGACCGGGCAATCATGTCCTTTGAGGTCGGAAAGCGGGCGCTGGATTTCCTTGTGGAGCATTCCGGCACACGGAAGAATCTGGAGGTGGACTTCTTCGGCGGCGAGCCCTTGATGAATTTTGACGTCGTGAAGGAGCTTGTGGCCTATGCCCGCTCCATCGAGCAGGCGGCAGGGAAGTGCTTCCGCTTTACCCTGACGACAAACGGCGTTCTGGTGGATGACGACGTGATCGACTTTGCCAACCGCGAGTGCCACAACGTCGTCCTTTCTCTTGACGGACGGAAGGAAATCCACGACCGCTTCCGCGTGGACTATGCCGGCAACGGAAGCTGGGAGCGCATTGTGCCGAGGTTCCAGCGCTTTGTGGACAAGCGCGGCGGCAAGGGCTACTATATGCGCGGCACCTTTACCCACGCGAACCCCGATTTTTTGAAGGACGTCCAGACCATGCTCGAGCTCGGCTTTACGGAGCTGAGCATGGAGCCTGTGGTCTGTGCCCCGGACGATCCCTCCGCGCTGACCGAGGCGGACAAGCCCATCGTCATGCAACAGTATGAGGACCTTGCGAAGCTCATGCTGGAGCGCGACCGGGAGGGCCGTCCCTTTACCTTCTACCACTACATGATTGACCTGACCGGCGGCCCGTGCATCTATAAGCGCATCTCCGGCTGCGGCTCCGGCACGGAATACATGGCCGTCACCCCCTGGGGTGACCTCTATCCCTGTCATCAGTTTGTGGGCGAGGAGCGCTTCAAGCTGGGCGATATTTGGAACGGTGTGACGAATCACGAGATTCAGGCGCAGTTTGCCGCCTGCAACGTCTATGCCCGCCCCGAGTGCCGCGACTGCTGGGCGAGGCTCTACTGCTCCGGCGGCTGTGCAGCCAACGCCTATCATGCAACCGGCAAAATCACCGGAACCTACCAATATGGCTGCGACCTGTTCAAAAAGCGCATGGAGTGTGCGCTCATGCTGGCGGTTGCCAGACAGGTCGGTGTGCAGCCGTGACGTCAATCAGAGGCTCTCGACGTCGATTGCCCGCGCAGGGGGAACGCTTGCTCCCATTTTTTAACTTTCCGTAAATTCTCAGGCCGGTTTCTTGATTTTGTCGGAAAAGCGGATATAATACAAGCTATCCGGGAGTCCTTCCGGTGGAAAATGCGTTCCGCAAGGTGGTGGGAGCCGTGTTCCGAAGGATGCTTGCGCGTTATTCCGCGTTCATGCGCCGGTTCATGTACGGACGCTATGGCGTCGATCAACTGAATATCTTTTTGCTGGTCACAGCGGTGGTTCTCAATCTGGTCAGCATGGTGCTCTCGTGGTTCGGTGCTGTCTGCGCCATCATCGGTATGGTGATCAGCTTGATCTCCTATGTGCTGTTGCTGCTCTGCATGTTTCGCCTCTTTTCCCGGAACCTTGAGAAGCGCATTCTGGAGAACCGCAGGTATCTGACGTGGAAATCCAGAGTGCTGGACCGTCAGAACCGCTACTATCGCTGTCCCAACTGCAAGCAGACCGTTCGCGTCCCGCGCGGACGGGGAAAAATCTGCATCAAATGTCCCAAATGCAGCGAAAAATTTATCCGGAAATCCTGAAACGCCCATTCGGACAGACCCGAACGGGCGTTTTTCGTGTTGATTTTCCGGCGCACCATGGTATAATGTTGACGAAAAACCAATTGCGGAGGCGGTGTATTTCCGCCGAACTGAATGTTTGAAATTTTTTATCCAACAAAGGAGTTATCAGTTTGTCAGAAAAGCTTAGGATTATCCCCCTTGGGGGACTGAATGAGATCGGGAAGAACATCACCGTTTTGGAATACGGCAAGGATATGATTGTCGTGGACTGCGGCCTTGGCTTTCCCGAGGATGATATGTACGGTGTGGATCTGGTGATTCCCGACGTGACATATCTTGTGAATAACCAGAAGAAGCTGCGCGGCTTCTTCATTACGCACGGGCATGAGGATCACATCGGCTCTCTGCCCTACGTTTTGCAGGCTGTCAACGCCCCGGTACACGGGACGCCGCTCACCAACGGCCTGATCCGCCTGAAGCTGGAGGAGCATGGGCTCACCGATGCGGTCAAGCTGGTCACCCATCAGGCCGGAGAGATTGTTAAGGCCGGGTGTTTTCAGGTCGAGTTCATCCACGTCAATCACTCGATTGCCGACGCAGTGGCCTTCTGCATTCATACCCCGGTCGGCAGGATTGTAATGACGGGGGATTTCAAGATCGACCCGACCTCCCCCGAGGGCATGACCGATCTGGCCCGCTTGGGCGAGCTGGGCAAGGAGGGCGTGCTCGCCATGCTCTGTGACTCGACCAACGTGGAGCGCGGAGGCTACACCCCTTCGGAGTCCCTTGTCACGGAAAGCATCGACCGACAGTTTCGCGGCTGCGACAAGCGCATTATCATCACCACCTTTGCCTCCAATATGTACCGCATTCAGTCCATTCTGAACATCGCCAGGCGTCACGGGCGCAAGGTCGCCGTCACGGGTCGCAGCATGGAGAATATTCTGAAGGTCGCCTCCGAGCTGGGATATCTTCAGGTGCCGCAGGATCTGGTGGTGGACGTCAGCGAGATCAAGAGCATCGCGCCGAATCGCATGGTCATCGTCGCTACCGGTTCACAGGGCGAGAACATGTCCGCCCTGTCCCGCATGGCCTTTGACAACCACCGGCAGGTGACAATCACCGCGCTTGACCGCGTGCTGATTTCTGCCTCTGCCATTCCCGGCAACGAGAAGGCCATCGGAAAGATCATTAACGAGCTCTACCGCAAGGGCGCCGAGGTGATTTACGACAAGTCGGAGGGACTGCATGTCTCGGGCCACGCCTGTCAGGAGGAGCTGAAGCTGATTCACGCCCTGCTGAAGCCGCGCTTTTTCATTCCCGCCCACGGCGAGCAGCGAATGCTTCGCACTCATGAAAAGCTGGCCCTCCAGATGGGCATGAGCCCCAGGCGCATTTTTGTGGCGGATATCGGTCAGGTCTTTGAGCTGACCGCCAAGACCTGCAAGCTTACCGGCGAGCTGGTCCCCGCGGGAAAAATCTTCGTGGACGGCTTCGGCGTCGGGGATGTGGGCAGCGTGGTTCTGCGCGACCGGAAGCATCTGGCGCAGGACGGCATGATTGTGGTCAGTGTGGTTCTTTCCGCCGAGGACGGCGGAGTGGTCTCCGGCCCGGACATTGTGACACGGGGCTTTGTCTACGTCAAGGACGCCGAGGATTTAATGGAGGCCCTCCGCTATATCGTCTGCGACAGCCTCGATCGCTGCCGCACCAAGCGGATCAAGGATCACGCCGCCATCAAGACCGCCATCAAGAACGACCTGACTGCCTATCTCTTTAAGTCTGTCAAGCGCAACCCGATGATCCTGCCCATCTTGACGGAGCTTTGATTCTGTGCAGCGGCGAACGCAATCCGCTGCTGCACAGATGCACACCCGCATAGAGACGGAGGAAGCAAAATGTACCATCAGGATTGGTTCGTCAGGCAAATCGAAATTATCACCCGGTACGTGTTTTCCCTGATTCTCGGCAAGGCAGACGCGTTGACCGGCGACGTCCGCTTGGATACGCAGCAGCCCACGGAGGCGGACACAGGCACCCTCAGCTTCCGGCTCGGCGTGCTGGTGCGCGCGGAGCGCCTCTGCGAGGCGGAGAACCTGCTTTACGAGGCCGTGGACAGCGGGGACCCGGAGGCGCTCGAGGCGGGGCTTCGGTTTTATGGCGAGCTGAACGCGCTGTCAGACGAAACACTGGAGCGCTGCGGCCTGCCGCGAGACGAGGTGCTGAGCGGGCTCAGGGAGCTGTGCGTCGCCTACGGACTCGACCTCAGCCCGCTGTCGCTCTGAATCACCGCGCTTTCTGCCCACGCGCCGATCCGGCCCGCCGTCCCACGGCGGGCCGGATCGGCTTATTTGGGCGCGTCTGTGCGCCTTGCAATCACGAAAAACAGACGGCTTTTCCTTGACTTTTTTTCGTTTCTCAGGTATCATAGAAAATAGCGAAGCCTCATCGAAACCAATGAAAAAGGAAGTGAGATTTTATGGACGCGGGGAGTAAAAGCGGCACCGTACCGGGCCGAAGTCCCATGGCGGAGATTTCCTTGCGTTCTGGGAATCTCTAAGCATTCGGCCTGCGTGCCTGCTTTTCCAGTTCCCTGACCGACAACCGCCGCGACGGCGTCTGCCCGGCGGTCTGTAGCGGCGCACTGCGCGCGCCATACACGGCAGAATCAAAAACTGAAAAGGAGGAACCCACATGGCAGAACATACCGTAATTATGGAGAATACCCTGCGTAAGCTGCTGGCGGAGAAAAAATACG
This sequence comes from Oscillospiraceae bacterium, assembly GCA_902767395.1. Lineage (GTDB taxonomy): Bacteria > Bacillota > Clostridia > Oscillospirales > Oscillospiraceae > JAFRPC01. Next base: position 2,034 of record CACXHI010000167.1, on the reverse strand, counting down.
CGACGCTGCGGGAAATCCTGATTACCATGAATCCGGCGGATATTGCCGCCATCTTCAACGATCTGGAGGAGGAACGCCTCCCACTGCTCTACCGTCTGCTGCCTAAGGAGCTGGCGGCGGATACCTTTGTCGAGATGGATCAGGAGGCGCAGGAGCTGTTGATTCGCGGCTTCTCGGACTCCGAGCTGAAGGAGGTCCTCGACGAGCTGTTTGTGGACGACGCCGTAGACATCATTGAGGAAATGCCTGCGACGGTGGTCCGCCGCATCCTGAGTCAGGCCGACCCCGAAATGCGCAAATCCATCAACGAAATTCTGCGTTACCCCGAGAGCTCCGCCGGTTCCATTATGACCACGGAGTATATCTCTCTGCGGCCCCAGATGACCGTGGCGGAGGCGATTACCCGCATCCGCCGTACCGGCATCGACAAGGAGACCATCTACACCTGTTATGTGACGCAGGATCGCACGCTGATCGGCGTGGTGACGGTCAAGGATCTGCTGCTCTGCGACGATGACGACCGGCAGATCGGGGATATGATGATTGAAAAGGTCATCTCGGTCAACACCCACGACGATCAGGAAGAAGTCGCCCAGATGTTCTCCAAATACAACTTTATGGCGCTTCCCGTTGTGGATACCGAGAACCGGCTGGTCGGTATCGTTACCTTCGACGACGCGATGGACGTCATGGAAGAGGAGGCCACCGAGGATATCGAAAAGATGGCCGCAATCATTCCCTCGGAGAAGCCCTACATGAGCATGAGCCCCTTCGAGATCTGGAAAAACCGAATTCCGTGGCTGATGCTGCTTATGGTTTCCGCCACCTTTACCGGCATTATCATCTCCCACTTTGAGTCCGCTTTGTCCAAGCTGGTCATCCTGACAGCCTTTATCCCCATGCTGATGGACACCGCCGGCAACTCCGGCTCTCAGGCCTCCGTCACCATCATCCGCGGCCTGAGCCTGAATGAAATTGAGTTCAAGGATATCTGGCAGATTATCTGGAAGGAAGCCCGGGTCGCCGTGCTCTGCGGCGTCAGCCTCGCGATTGCCTGCTTCGGCAAGATTCTTCTGGTGGACTATGTGATTCTCGGCAGCTTTGCGGAGGTAACGGTCGCCAGCCCCTTCGTGATTATCGGCGTCATCTGCATCACCCTTGCCATTACGGTGCTGTTCGCCAAGATTGTGGGCTGCTCGCTGCCGCTGCTTGCCAAAAAGCTGGGCTTCGACCCTGCAGTGATGGCCAGCCCCTTTATTACGACCATCGTGGACGCCCTCTCCCTGCTGGTGTATTTTGGCGTCGCCAATCTCTTCCTGCCCTTATAACCAATGGAAGGAGCAAAAACGCGGGCCGTTTCTCGGCCCGCGTCGCGTTTATTATGGAAACCAATCTCAAATATCAATGCTTGATTCTCGATCACGACGATACCGTGATGGACTCCACGGCCCACATCCACTATCCGGCCTTCGTTGCCACGCTCGACGAGCTGCGACCGGGGACGACGATTTCCCTGCACGACTATTTCCGTGTGAATTTCGATCCCGGTTTTCTGGCCTACCTGACTGAGGTGTTGGCCTTCACCCCCGAAGAGGTGGAGCGGGAGCTGGAAATCTGGAAGTGCTTCGTCAAGGATCGAATCCCTGCGGTCTATCCCGCCATGGCGCGCATCATCCGCCGCCAGAAGGAGGCGGGCGGCTGGGTTTGCGTGATCTCCCACTCCTTTGAGCATAATATCCGCCGGGATTATGAGGCCAACGACCTGCCCCAGCCCGACGCAGTCTATGGCTGGGAGCTGTCACCCGAGCGGCGAAAGCCCGCGCCGTGGCCGCTGGAACAGGCACTTGCCCAGTTTGGCCTGCGCCGGGAGGACGCGCTGGTGGTGGACGACCTGAAGCCCGGCTACGATATAGCCCGCGCCGTCGGAGTCCCCTTTGCCGCCGCCTGCTGGGCCTACGACGTGCCGGAGATCAAGGCTTTCATGGCGAAGTACAGCAGGCTGTGCTTCGATCAGCCGGAACAATTGGAAAAGTA
>CACXHI010000166.1 GCA_902767395.1 Oscillospiraceae bacterium | reverse complement strand
GTCAATGACGAACGCCAGAGACGTGATGGGAGCGCGGAAGGTGCCGAGGACCTGCGCGATGAGGGCGTTTTTGGCGGGCAGCTCACCGAAGGCGTTGAGCGCGTCAACGGACTGAACCTTTCCTTCCACGATGCCGCCCTTGATTTTCAGGACGTTCTTGTTCTTCTTTGCGAATTCGCTGACGATACGGGCGGGCGCAATGGGGTCGTCCGTGGTGGTGGCCATGGAAGTCGTGCCGTTGAGAACCTCGTCAAACTCCGAGAAGCCGACCTTGTTGGCAGCCAGACGGGTGAGGGTGTTCTTGACAACGGAGTACTCCACACCGGCTTCGCGGAACTTGTTGCGCAGCTCGGTATCCTGAGCGACAGTGATGCCCTTGTAGTCAACAAAGACAACGGCGGTAGCCTTGCCGATCCGATCGGACAGCTCTTCTACGATCGCCTTTTTGCTTTCGAGTACCTTTGCGTTGGGCATGTTTGGTTGTCACCTCCGAATAGAAATAAAAAATGTGTCCGTGCGGCCAAAGAACGCAAGGACACCGAACATGTCATATTGCGGAACCTCGGCAGGATTTACGGCGAAAAGCCACCTGCTGTCTTTGGCAGCCTGCGTATTATATAACGTCCCGCGCGTTTTGTCAAGGCCTTTTTCTTTTTTTTGCAGAAGCCGCTGCCCCTTGTCATTCTTCGCTGCCCCTTCGGCTGCGCGCGGGGGAAGGCGGAATGACGGGGCTGGCGGCTTGATTTGCATGGAAAACCGGCTTGCAGGGATGCAAAATTTACATGCAGAAAAAATCTGTAAAAATAGACAAAATAACCAAAAAGAATTCCACGACGCAAGGGCAATGTGACGATAATTCTTAAGAAATCTTAAATTCAAAAACCGCCCTTGCATCTTTTTTTGCGATGCTGTATAATTAGGCCATCCTTATAGTCCGGTAATTTACGTTATGCTCACAGACTATGCCGTCTTAGCCTGCGGGGATTTCGGAATGATCGGCGGCGGAACGGGCGCTTGCGCGTCTGTTCCGTGAAGAAACGCGAGAAACTACATTAGAAAGGGGAAAACCACATGAAACACAAGCTCAATCGGCTGACTGCGCTGTTGCTTGCTGTCGTCATGGCCTTCTCCATGCTGCTGATCCCGGTGGAAGCGGCCTCCTTTACGGATGTTTCCGGCAAGGCATGGTACAAATCCGCTGTCGATTTTGTCAGCGAGAAGGGCTTTATGGCCGGCGTGAGTGAGACGCGGTTTGCCCCCGAAGAGAACGTGACGAGAGCCATGTTCGTGACCGTACTCGCACGTTTTGCGGGCGTCGAGGTGAAGAATGACACGACGGTCTTCACCGACGTTCGCAGGGACAAGTGGTACACCGGTGCTGTGACGTGGGCGGCCCAGAACGGGCTCGTCTCCGGTGTTGGCGACGGACGGTTTGCGCCGAACGCCGAAATCACCCGTCAGGATCTGTGCGCCATCCTCCGCAAGTTCCTCTCTGCCGAGGACGTTTCGCTCACGCTGGGCGAGGGCGCTGCCTTCACCGACGCGCAGCGGGTCTCCTCCTACGCGAGGGAAGCGGTTCGCTACTGCGCGCAGACCGGCCTGATCACCGGCTTCAAGGACGGCTCCTTCCGCCCGAAGGAGACTGCCACCCGTGCGCAGGTCGCCGCGATTCTGATGAAGCTGTACAAGCTCTCCGGCGGGATTGCGCCGCGCCCGGCGCAGACCTTCCAGAGCGAGGGCGACGCTTCCATGTCCGTCACGGTCAACGCGCCCGCCGGTGCGCTGCCGGAGAATGCGAGCATGACCGTCAGCCGCATCACCGACGAGGCCGAGCTGGCGGAGCTTGCTGCCAAGGTTTCCGGCGACGTGGTTGCCGCTGCCGACGTCTCCTTCTCCAGAGACGGCGCGGAGCTGGAGCCGAGAACCGAGGTCGAGGTGCAGATTGCCCTCGACGGCCTTGAGAAGCTCAAGAACCCCGCCGTCGCCCATATCCGGGACGATGGCACGGTGGAGTACCTCTCCGCCGAGGTGGTGTCCCTCAGCCGCGCCGCCGAGGGCAAGGTGCTTCGCTTCTACGCACAGAGCTTCTCCGTCTACGTCGTGGTGGAGGGGGACGAAACGACCCCAAGCTACGTGACCTTCGAGTTCTATGGCCGCAAGCAGGTGAACGGCAATGCCGTTGCCGGCCCCAGCGCCAACGAGGCCGACTGGGAGAAGATCAATACCCAGAAAGTCCGCATCGACGGCGCCGGAACCGGGTTTGCGCGCCAGCTTTACGATCCGGGCGTTCCCACCATGTCCTCCACGCAGCTCTTCGAGGGCTGGTCTGTGGAAAAGATGAATTTTACGGATGCGGATCATGCAGTGACGATCGGTGACCTCAACAAGCAGATCACTGACGGCGTCTACAACAGTCAGGAGAACGCTGTCAAGGTCTATGCGATGGTCTATGAAGTTGTCCGCGTCTGCTACTACAACCAGAGCAATCAGTTGATCTGGTCGGAGTCTGTCCACAAGGAGATCGACTCCGAGAACGCATCCAAACGAATTGCAAAGGTGACGCCCACGCAGACGGTGCAGCCTCTGGTCTCCTCTATGACCTTCCTCGGCTGGGTGGATAAGAGCCTTGTGTTAAAGACGGGCGAAATGCCTGAGTATGCTCCCAACGTGACCAATGAGCAAGTTTATTTGGTCGGGACGGAGTACGTGTTAGACGTGACCAATGCGACCCGCCTGGAGTTCTATCCCTATATGAAGGCCGGTCACTGGCTGTCGTTCGACAGCAATGTGGAGACCAACAACAAGCGGCTCGGCTTCGACGATCCGACAATGGCCAGCAATGTGATTTCGCAGTTTGTCGAGGACGGCAAGACCCCGACGCAGCCTGACAAGCCCGTGCGTAACGGCTACAGATTTGAGGGCTGGTACAAGGACCCCGCCTGTAACGTCAAGGCTGATTTCAGCCAGCCTCTGTATGCGGCGACGACCTTCTACGCAAAGTGGGAGTTCGCCCAGACGACCTTCTCTCTGGTCGTTTACCGGCAGGATCCGGACGATGCATATTTCACAAACTGGACGCCCTTCATCGACAAGGATGTCTATCAACTGACGACCTCCGTGAAGACCGGCACAGTGTTGGATGCCACCCTTGTCAAGCTGATTACCGACCCTTCGAAGAATGTGACGCAGCTCGGTGACAAGGTCGGCAGCAAGTTCGGCTACTACTTCACCTACGACGATGCGCATACCACGCACGGCCTTCGTGCCTACGGTGACGGCTCCGCCTTCCTGCGCGTCTGCTACACCCGCCGGACGATCTCCATCGGTTTCTTCAATCACAATAAGAATGCGCTTTCGGCGTCTTGGTTTACTGACCCGGATACTGGGAACTTGGTAAAGGGCTATTCCAAGTATGCAATCTATGCCGGAGAAAAACACTATACTGTCCTGTGGAGCAGCGATCCGAAGTATCTGGACGACAGTAAGTACGAGTTCATTCCTGAAGCCTATGCGCAGTTTGTGTCCAATTCCATTACTAATGAATACGGTGCTACTTTGATGCAGACCACACCAATCACGGTTCTGCAGGGTCTGTATGAGTCGGTGCTTCCGCAGAGCGATATCCCGCCTGTTCCGACAAACGAACTGTCTGGCGCCAATACTTGGTACACCAGAGCGCCACAGCATCAAATTGATTCCCTTTGGGATGACGACGTCCACTTCACCTACAGTGTGACCTATCCGTACAAGGATTCTCAGACCGTTCAGAACTGGTCTCCCTTTAAGCTGATGATTCAGGGAACCAAGTATCAGAACTACTATCTGCAGAAGCTTCCGCCCTACTCGGTCAACGAAGATGACGAAGAACCCCGCTTCTCGAATACGGCCTTTGACAATCACAGCAACTACGACCCCAATGGCAGTAAGCTCATTGGCGGATCGGGTGTGATCAAGCAAACTGGCTTTCCCGATCAGGGCTGGGAAAACAGAACCTCCGCGAGCGGCAACGAGTTTGAGGGCTTCCGCATCAACCACTACGTTTGGGACGACAAAACCCCTGCAAGATCGTTTACCTATTATCATAATCCCAAGTCTGCAACCGGTACAACGTATACTATTACGTCCGATTACGACTACCGCAGCGACAACGGCAATCCGAGTAACGAGAGGCAGATTTGGCTGTTGTGTCCGGGAACGCCGAACGGGAACACTTCCGCCCAGAATATGAAAGGCGCGTACTTTGTCAAGAATCAGTTTGATCTCTACTATGAGCGCTGCCGCTTCACGATCACCTTCTGGGACAAGGATCAGGCCGGCACGGTTCTGTCCAGAAAGCTGTACTACCAGCGCGCACTGAACGTCCTGCTGGATGAGACGAAGGACCCCGAAGCGAGCGAAAAGCTGGTAAACCCCGCGACCCACGACGGCTACTTCTTTGACGGCTGGTACGAGGATCCGAGCTTCGAGACCCCGTTCGACTTCAATACCTTCAGAGGCAACGGCCTGATGCCGGCAGACTCGGTTGAGGTCTATTCCAAGTGGCTGCCGATCCGCTACCGCGTGCTGATCGACTACACCGGCGGCGATGCAAACGCATGGATCAATTATCCCGACGGCAAGAATCAGGGCGCCACCTTTGTCCGTGACAAGGACACGCTGCTCTCCGAGGGCGACTTCATGGTCTTCTCCCGTCGTCCTGATGAAGACGGCTATGCCTATGCTTTCGGCGGCTGGTATCTCGATCCCGAGTTTGAGACTCCTTTCAGCATGACCGACCGTCTCAACGACGATCTGATCCCCGAAGAAAATGTGTTTGATCACTACTACGGCGACAAGCACTACTCTGAAAGTGAGTACGACTACCTGAACCGTATGGCCAGCGAAGCGCGTATGGGCACGGATCCCTCCGATCCCAACACGATCTATGACGATCGCTGGTATTCCAACATTGGAACCACCGACCACGACGCGGTGGCCAGAAACAATTATAACAAGTCGATCCGCCGCATCATTCGCCTCTATGCGAAGTGGAACAAAGAACTTCCCGGCGGCGATCCTGTCAAGGTCAAGTATTGGGGCAACCACAATGTGGTGGACGATCTGGGCGCCTTTGACGCCACCGGCACCGGCGCGAACCGCGCCCACGAGTGGGTTGATTCCGACACCTACGCGATCGGCGCCTGGACCCAGGGTCAGGCGGCTTCTGTTCCCGTCACCCCGGAAACCGAGGACGACAACTCCCGCCGCTTCCTCTACTGGGAGCATGTGAACGGCGACAGAGAGAGTGCGTTCAAGCCCACGGCCGGCAAGGAAAAGGTCTATCCCGGCCAGCCCTTCCAGGTTCTCGAGTCCGACCTCTGCCTTGTGGAGAAGGACCGCGAGGATCCCTATCCCTACTGCAAGCACCTGAAGGACGGTCACACGGCGATTGCCCACGCGGCGGAGCCTGCAACCTGCACCGCGTCCGGCCTGGAGGCCTACTACACCTGCAGCAAGTGCGGCAGAAAGTTCGGCGATGCCAACCTCTCTGAGCCGGTGGAGATCATCCCCGCGCTGGGACACGCTTGGGCCAACCAGACCTATACCTGGTCTGTGGACAACGGCACGGAATGGACCGCCGGCGTGAACGCCCTGCCCACCTGCGCCGCCTACGGCAAGTGCGATCGCTGCGGCGACGAAGTGAACGAGTACGGTAAGGTGACCGCAACGGAGATCACCCCGGCCACCACCTCCGCCGCTGGCAGCGGTGAG
>CACXHI010000165.1 GCA_902767395.1 Oscillospiraceae bacterium | reverse complement strand
TTTCTGGGCGGCTCCGACTACGACTTTTCGCCGCTGTTTCGCCGGATCACAGCCCGTCTGGCTTCCGCCGATCTGACGGTCGGCAATCTGGAGGGCAACGTCACGGAAGCAGCCGACGTGTCGGATCACAACTACCCCCCCGCCCTGCTCCGCGACCTCTACGCGGCAGGCTTTGACATCCTGCAAACCGCCAACTCCTACAGCATCCAGAACGGAATCAGCGGCCTGACCGCCACCAAGCAGGCCATTGAGAACGCCGGCATGGATGCGCTGGGAACGTGGATTTCCCCTCAGGATCGGGAGGAAAACGGCGTTCTGATTCGGGAGGTCAACGGCATTCGCTTTGCCTTTCTGGCCTTTACGAAGGGCATGAACAACCTCCGTCTGCCGGACGGCGCGGACTATTGCGTGAACCTGCTCTATCGGGACTACGACACAAATTACACCGAGCTTGACCGGGCCGCGATCACCGCCGCCGTAGAGCAGGCCAAGGCCTGTTCCCCCGACGTCGTGATTGCGATGGTCCACTGGGGCAGCGAATATGACCGCAACATTGCCCAGTCGCAGAAGGACGCGGCAAAGCTGCTGTTTGAGAGCGGGGTCAATCTGATCGTCGGCTCTCACTCGCACTACGTCGGCCCGATGGCGCTGGAAAGCCGGGAGATCACCCCCTTCGGCGGCAATTTCATCGCCTACAGTCTCGGGGACTTTGTCTCTGCGGCGGACACCTCCTCCGCCAGAAACGGCTGCGTGCTCCGCGTCAGCTTCTTGAAGGACGGCGCGGACGTCTCCATTCAGGAGGTGCAATACGCGCCCACCTACTCAGCCGCCCCTTCGGACACGCTGAATATCCAGAGCTATGAAATCATGGATACCCTCGATACCATCAGCTTTTATCAGAAGGAGTATTACGATCGCGTTTCCGACAAGCTTTATGAGCAGCTGGTCGCCTCGGTGGAGGAACTCAAGGAGCTGACGAAGCTGCCGGACAGCTTGGCCGAAAAGTGAAACATAAATGGGGACGCCGCAGACCGGCGTCCCGAAACGCAGCGACACCAGCTTTCCCAAAAAAGGGTTGGCTGGTGTTTTTGTTTCAGGAAGCATCGGGGCCAATCCCGTCATTGTGCGAAACGTGATGGGGCGGCTCAAGGCGGCTGGAATCCTCGAGATCCGTCAGGGGCGGAGCGGGATCACGCTGGCAAAGCCCTTGGAAAAGATCAGCTTCTTGGACCTCTATCGGGCATTGAACTGTGCACATGAGGAGGGGCTGTTCCACTTCCACGAAAACCCGAATGCCAACTGCCCCGTCGGCAGAAACATCCACAAGGCAATGGCCTCGCGTCTTGCAGAGATTCAGGACGCTATGGAGGATCAGATGAAGCACATTTCTCTGGCGGAGGTTGTGGCGGACACACGCAGAGAGATCGAAAAGGAAACCAACGAAAAAACAGGAGGTACATGATGAAAAAGCTATTGATCGTCAACGCAAGCAAGCGCAGAAAGGGCAACTCCTACACTCTGGAAAACCGCATTGTGGAGCAGCTGGCCGGAAAGGCCGAGGTCAACACCTTCCACATTGGCGAGAAGGACGTCCGTGTGTGTCTCGCCTGCGACGCCTGCAAGCGGCAGCACACCCCCAACTGCATTCAGAAGGACGACTTCACTGCCCTGATCCCCGCGCTCGACAGCTGTGACGCCATGCTGATTCTCGCGCCGGTGCATTGGGATCAGTTCCCCGCGCAGCTCAAGGCGCTTTTGGACCGCACCTACTCCTTCATGGCCTTCACCCAGCCGGACTTCTCCATGGCCGGGCGCAAGGACAAGAAGCTGGGCGGCTACTTCTTCGCGGGCTTTGGGCCTGTAGACGTCTACACGAACATGGTGGAAACCAACCTAAAGAGTTTTGCCACCGCGGGCTTCCGCGAATACAAGGCCCATGTGGCTGGCAACGCCAACGTCCCCGGCAGCATTTTGGAAAAGCCGGAGGATCTCAAAGCGGCCGATGAAATGATCGAGTGGCTGCTGGCCTGATCGCCGTAATAAGCAAGGTCCCGCAGCTGATCAGAAATGGCTGCGGGACCTTGTTTGAGAAAAACCGCTGGAAAAACGATGATTTGAAATATCCCATGCGTCCGGCGGACGCAGTCGAAAAGGGCTGAGCATGATGAGACAATTTGAACCACAAGAAAACGGCTATCTCGAATCCATTCGCAAGGGCTTGAACGCGGTTCGGAGCATGACGGGCGAATTGACCGACGATACCGGCGAGCGGGCGGAGAACATCGCCCGGCTGAAACGGGCGCTGGAGACAGCCGACGCGGTGGTGATCGGCGCGGGAGCCGGGCTCTCTGCCGCGGCGGGGCTGACCTATTCCGGGGCGCGGTTCGACCGTTATTTCTTCGATTTCCGGGACCGCTTCGGCATCACGGACATGTACACCGGCGGGTTCTACCCCTTTCCCGACGACGAAACCCGCTGGGCGTGGTGGGCGCGGCACATCTACTACAACCGCTACATCGACGCGCCGAAGCCGGTTTATCGGACGCTTCTGGCGCTGGTCAAAGATCAGAACTACTTCGTCATCACCACCAACGTCGATCATCAATTCCAGCGGGCAGGGTTTGATAAGCGGCGTTTGTTCTACACGCAAGGGGACTACGGACTGTTTCAGGATGCAGCGGGGCACGGGGGAAGAACCTACGACAACGAAAGCTGGGTCCGTGCGGCAATAACCGCCCAGCGATTTGTTTTGGATGAAGCCGGTGTCTTTCAAGTGCCGAAGGATCGGCTGATTTCCATGAGGCTGCCCCATGATCTGATCCCCAAGCACCCGGACGCCGGGACCCCGGTGACGATGAACCTGCGCTCGGATGACACCTTTGTGGAGGATGCGGGCTGGAATGCGGCGTCCGCCAATTACGCGGCCTTCCTGAAATCCGTCGAAAAGAAGCGGATTCTGTATCTGGAAATCGGCGTCGGCGCAAACACCCCTGTCATCATTAAATACCCCTTCTGGGCGCTGACTGCAGAGAATCCGAATGCCGTCTATGCCTGTCTGAACTTTGAGGCGTCCGTCTGCCCCAAGCAGATTGCGGCGCAATCGCTTTGCATCGACGGCGATTCAGGTGATGTGTTGCAGGCGCTGTCCTCTTAGTCCTTCCTACAGGCGTTTTACGCCATAAAGGCTTCAATTGCATCCGGGTCTTTGATAATCTCCTTTGACAGGACCTCGCAGCCATTGTCGGTAATCAGAAGATCATCCTCGATGCGGATGCCGATTGCTTCTTCATCCACGTACAATCCCGGCTCGTTGCTGATGACCCAACCGGGCTGCAGCACGTCGCCTGCCAGAGAAACGTCGTGGACGTCGATTCCGATGGGGTGGCTCACGCTGTGCATGTAGTACTTGCCCACCTCAGAGACATCCTGAATCATCCCCATGGCAACCAGACCCTCCCCGAGAGCCTGACGCGCAACGTCGTTCAGGGCCCTGAGGGTGATTCCCGGCTTTGCGGCTGCGGCGACCGCCTCGTTCGCCTTCAGAACCAGCTCGTAAATCTCGCGCTGTCTCGGGCTGAACTTCCCGTTCGCCGGATAGGTCCTTGTAACGTCGCTGCAGTAGTTCTCATAGGCTGCGCCGAGATCCAGCAGGATCAGGGAGCCATCCTGCACCTCGCAGTGATTCGTTTCGTAGTGCATCATACAGCCGTTGATCCCGGAGCCGGCGATGGTGGGGAACGCCTGGCGCTTCGCGCCCAGCCGTCTGCAGGTATACTCAAAGTCCGCCTGCACCTGATACTCCATCATGCCCGGCTTCAGATTTCTCATCACGAATTCCAAGCCCCGGCGGGTAATCTCCACCGCTTTGCGGATGCGATGCACCTCTTCCGCATCCTTCTGCTCTCTCAGCGGCACGCAAGCCCTATGCAGGTCCTTCAGAATCACATGCGGATAGGTCTGCCGGAAGCGTTCCGCCATCACCAGATTATAATCCGGAAGATCGTCCATCCGGCAGCGGGACAGATCGAAATACGCCTGCTCCACACGGTAGTAGCTCAGAAAGCCGCTGATCGAATTCGCCAGACTGTCCGTGTAGCGCACGTCCTGAATGCCGGAAATCTTCTGCACTTCCTCCTTGGTGGGCATTTTTCCGGTCCACCGCTCCGACTGCGGGTCCGGCTCTTCAATGAACAGGAGTTCTCTGACCGTTTCCGCAGACTTATATGCCAGAAACGCCGTGTTTTCCCGCTCCAGCCCTGTCAGATAAAAGTACTGGCTGTTGACCTTGAAATCATAATAAGCGTCCTCGTTGGCATGAATGGGGATGCCGGCATAGGAAACCACCAAGGTGTTTTCCGCCAACGTCCGATACAGTCTTTCTCTGTGCTCTGCAAATGACATATTGTTCTCGCCTTTCCTTTGAGATAACCAAATCGTACCATACTTTTTTGCGGAAAACAAGTGTCACCCGCCGTAAAAAAGAGATAACAGATCCTGTCAACAAACAAACCGCCAGATATTACTTGATGTTTTTGCAAAAGGCTGGTATAATCTTTGTGTATTCTCAGGCAGATCGGGTAAATCATTCGGTCTTCCCTCGCAGGTGAACAACAACTCTAACGGCAGGAAGGATGAACGCAATGCAAATCGAATCTCTGCACATTCAAAACTTTCGGGTGTTCCGGAATGTAGAGGTCAAGCAGCTCCCGCAGATGGCTGTGTTTCTCGGACAGAACGGTGCGGGAAAGACGACCTTTTTTGACGTCTTCGGCTTTCTGCACGACTGCTTGAACCGCAACGTCCGGTCCGCGCTGGCAATGCGGGGCGGCTATCAGGAAGTGGTTTCCCGTGAGGTTGACAGCGATATGCGCTTTGAGATCAAGTTCCGCCCCTCGCCGGAAGATCCACTCATCACCTATGAGTTGACCATCGGCCTGGATGCGCGTAAAGCTCCGGTGGTCAAGCGGGAAACCATGCGGTTTCGGCGCGGGCAGTACGGCAAGCCTTGGATTATTCTGGATTTTGCATACGGGCAGGGCTTCGCCGCAAGCGGCAAGCTGGAATCCTATGAGGACGTCCTGATTGCAGAGCGGAAAAACCAGAAGATCGCCGCCGACGATATTTTGGCGGTGAAGGGGCTGGGGCAGTTTGAGGACTTCCCGGCAGTCGCCTCTCTGCGTCGGTTGATCGAGGACTGGTACGTTTCGGATTTTCATATCGAAAACGCGCGAACGAGACAGGAGGCCACCTACAGCGAGTCCCTGTCCAGAACCGGAGACAACCTTGCGCAGGTTGCAAAATACCTCTATGACAATCATCCCGATCGATTCCAAGCGATTCTTGACCGGATGCGCGAGCGCGTCCCCGGCATTACCAGTGTGGAGGCCAAGCTCACCGAGGACGGCTATGTGATTCTGCGATTCCAAGACGGTCGATTCCAGAACCCGTTCTCCTCGAAGTTTGTCTCGGACGGCACCATTAAAATGTTCACCTATCTGGTCCTGCTCAGTGAACCGAGTCCCCATGCGCTTCTGTGCGTGGAAGAGCCGGAAAACCAGCTTTATCCGGAGCTTTTATCCCAGCTTGCGGAGGAATTCCGCCTGTACTCCAACGAAGGCGGACAGGTGTTTATTTCCACGCATTCGCCGGATTTCCTGAACGCGGTTCGTCTTGAAGAGCTTTACTGTCTGGTAAAATCGGAGGGCTTTACCCAAATTGTGCGTGCTTCGGACATTCCGCTGATCCGTTCTCTGTATCAGGACGGAGAATTGCTCGGGGAACTCTGGCAGCAGGGCTTGCTCCTCCATGAGGCAACCAAGCTTGGAGAGAACGCGGAATGAAGCTGGTCTTCTTATTGGAGGAGCCTTCTGTTCAGTGTGTCCTTGACGTTCTTCTTCCGCAGATTCTCCCGGAGGGAGTCACATATTTGACGATTCCTCACAATGGAAAGAAGGCGCTGGAGCGTTCCCTTGGTCATAAGCTGCGCGCATGGAATGAACCAGACGACGTTCGCTTTGTCGTCTTAGAGGATCAGGACACGAAAGACTGTATTGAGCTCAAGGCACATCTGAACGCTCTCTGCGCAGAATCCGGAAAACCATACCTCATCCGAATCGCATGTCAGGAAATGGAAGCATGGTATTTCGGCGACCCGGAAGCTGTCGTCGCTGCATATCCAAATTCCAAGTTTGACCAGTGGGCAAGAAAGAAACAATACAGGAGTCCAGATCGAATTCCTTCTCCCAAAGAGGCGCTTCGCCGTTTGATTCCCGAACACCAACAGATAAACGGAGCCAAACGAATTGCAAAACACATGCAGATTGAGCGCAACACTTCCCGCAGCTTTCAGGTATTCGTAGAAGGTGTGCGCCGCCTCGCCAGCCAGACGTAAGCATTTGGTTCGATGCAGAAAAGAGCTTCAAGCTTCTTTTGTTAAGCGATTAAAGGCGGAAGGAGCGTATTATGGGTTCCGAAAAACAGACTCCCGCGCTTCAGGAAAAGATACCCAATGCGGTGAACAGGAAACCCGTATTTGAGATTGTATTCAATAGCAACTTATTATCCTATCATGCCATCGAAAGGAACACGCCTATGAAGACAATCGAAACCGGCGGGATCGCTTTCATTCAAGCACTCCCCGATACGAGGGGCGAATGGTATTACGGCATCGAAGCGTGGAAGGGCGACTTGTACGAAGCGGAGGAACGTTTTCGGGAAGGGCTGCCGGTTGCAGGGCGGAAGCTCTGTTTGGTACACTATCCGGATGGGGCGGTCTTCTTCCCTGTTCCGCAAAAGGAGGGGCAGGCTTGCGGCGAGCCGGTATTCTGGGAGGACGGAATCTACGTTTTGAACGCGGATTTTCCCAGCGGCTTGATCCAGATTCTCCGCTTTGATTGCAGCAATCACAAAACAGCCCTCCACGCGGAGCTTTCGCTCACATCCGTGAAGGACTGTTACAACCTCCGCTTGCAGACTGCGCCGCTCACGCTTGCCAGACAGTGCGTCGGCAGCAATGCGTTTGAAATCGTCTGGCCCGAGAAGACGCGCTTTCCGATGGAGTCCCACGATTCGTTCTTCCTGCGGGACGGGAATCGGCTGTTCTTCAACCGGTGGCACGAAGAAGGTGAAGGCGCGGCGTATCGCTACTGGGAAGAGACTGTTATTCGAGACCTTGAAGGGAACACGATTCAAACCCTGCCCGGCGACGTGATGCGGATGCCCAACGGGGCGCTCTGGCATTTGAAGTAACGGGGCTGCACGGATTGGCGTTGATCGAATGACGCCAACCGAAACATCGGATTGCTTGACCCGTACAGAGAAGGGGCACGCTTATGTACAAAGAACTGATTGAAAAACTGTCCGGCAGCAACAGCCAAGCCCTCATCCAGCCGCCTGCGCGGTTCGAGGAAATCAGGGCCGCGGAGGACGCCGTCGGCGTTGCGTTTCCGTCTGAATTGACGGCGCTTCTGGCGGAGCTCAACGGCGACCGGTGGCTGCTCTTCTCGACGAAGGAGATCATTGAGACCGTCACCCTGAACCGGGGAATTCTGCTGGAATGCTATGAAGACATTGAACGGCACGTCTTCTTCGCCGGGAACGGCTGTGGGGATTGCTATTGCTACAACGTCGATGAGACCGGGCTGGTGGACGACAAGCACATCTACGTCTGGCTGCATGAGACCAACGAAACGGAGCTTGTCGCATCCAGCATCTCGGAATTGATTACCCGATATTATCACAATGAAATATAACGCTTTGAAAACGATTTCAGGTCGGGAGCAAATCATCTTGCGGTGATTTGCTCCCGACCTGTAAAAGGGCAGAAAATCAAGGGAACGCTGTGCTTTCTTCCTGTTCTGGTGCTTGCCATCTTCCGGCAGCCTGCCTATTCTGTCAAAGAATAGCTGACGTCTAACAGCTCTTTGAGGCTCTGATCCGAGGCGCTTCCATCGAGCAGGACGCCGAGCCAATGCTGCTTGTTCATGTGCCATGCCTTAACGATCCCAGGCTGTCCCAGATATGAGCCGCCGAGGATCGGTCCGGTTTTCACGTCAAGCAGAAACACCTTGCCCTCGCCGGGCAATCCCAGCTTGGCACGCTCCACGTCCATCACAACCCCGAACCACTTCCGATTGCCTGCGTGACGAAAAATGAAGGTCTGCGGGGCGTCCGACCACAGATACTCCGGCTGCACCCCGTAGGTTTCCAATACGTATTCGATTAATTCCGCGGTTGTTTTCATGGGTGTTCTCAGCCTTTCTTCATAGCTGTCGTCAAGCACTCATCATTCTATCATGTGATCGTATGAAACACAAGGGCCGCCTCAAAACCCAATGCGGCAAGCAAATCACAGGAAGAACCGCCTCCTCCTTGTTCTTTGCCATATCGGTTTTTTCAAAGCGATACCGATCATAACTCTGAAAAAACCAGCTTGCGTGAACAAGCGAAAAGGGAACTGCGCGCATCAGCCGAGCATTCGGCGCAGCAGGGCGGGGCCGTTTCCCTTGAGCCATTTGTCGCAGGTCCAATAATCCGGGTAAACCCGCAGCACCTCGGCATAGAAGCGATCAGAGCGGTTCGGCTCTTTGCGGTGGCAGAGCTCATGCACCACCACGCTGTCCAGCACCTCCGGCGGCGCGAGCATCAAAAGGCAGTTGAAGTTGAGATTCCCTTCAGAGCTGCAGCTTCCCCAGCGGGAACGCTGGTTGCGGATCGTGATGCGCCCGTAGGTCACGCCTACCAGCGGCGCAAAATGGGCGACCCGCGCCGGAATCACCTTGAGCGCCTCGTCAGCCAGTGCCTGGAGTTCTTCCATCGTCAGCTTTTCCACGGTGGGCAGATTGTTCTGCGCCTCCGCAAGCTCTTTCTGATGCTTTTCAATCCAGCCCATGTGCTGCCGCACGACCTCAGCAATCTGCGCCTCCGTCGCGTGGAAGGGGGTGCGAACCGTCAGCCCCTTGGCAGTCAAATGCAGGGAAATTGTTTTTCGGTTGGAGCGAACGATTTCATATTGCATGGGGCTTCCTCCTGATTTTTACCTGAACGGAACACACCGAGGCGGTCTTTTCGAGCTCGAACACTGTTTTTCAGCACGGTTCGTTGCGCAAAAGGCCCATCCCCGTGTGTACGTTCATAGCAGTACTTCCTTCCCTATAATGGTTTTCACGGAAATGCTTCCTCGTGCCCATACGGCCAGCTCTGCAGTCATCTTCGCTTTTTTGCTCTGGAGCGTCCGGTATTCCTTCAGCAATGCGTCGTACATAAACGCATCCCCCGTAAACAGTATATCACAAGATAACTACAAATACAACAGAAAGCAGAAATGGTGTACACAGGATAGCACATAGGCGATCTATGAGATTTCTGCTGCTATACGAGTGCTCCGATGGATCATTCAGACACCGATACTACTCCTTCATCAGGCCGGCGCCGGCGTTCCATGCCTGAGCAACCTTGGCGCCGGTGGCGTAGTAGCCGTTGCGGAACTGGTCGAACATCAGCGCATGGAGCTTGGAGACGTCCACCTTGCCCTTCTCGTCCAGAACCGCCTCCTCGGCCTTGACGTTGACAATCTTGCCCACGATGCCGTCCACATGGTCCGTGTGCAGGAACTCCAGCAGCTCGCACTCCATGACTACGGGGAACTCCTCGATGATGGGGGCGTGGACCTTGTCGCTCTTCACCGCATGATAGCCGGTGCGCTCGAACTTGTCGGCCATGCGGTTACCGGAGGCGATGCCGAAGAAGTCCGCTACGTCCACGTGGGCCTCGTCCGCCAGAGCCACGGTGAAGGCTTTGCTCGCCTGAATATTCAGCCAAGTCCGTTTCCCCGCGCCGATGAAGAGGATGATCTTATCCTCGTCGCAGATCTGGCCCCACGCCACGTTCATCACGTTGACCTTTTCGTTCTCGTCGTAGGCCGCCACCATCAATACGGGCATGGGATAAACAGCCTGCACCAATCCTAAATCCTTTTTCATGTTGTTTTCCTTCCTTTCAGTTGATTGTTGTCGTCGTCGTAGAAATACCACCAGCGGTGGGAAATGAAACCGCCATCGGCGGGATACCGCTCACAGCACCTCCGCAAATTCGGAAATTTCCCGGTAGACGTTATCCCAAGGCGCGTATGGAACAGCGTCCCCGGAAGCATACCCCACCGGCAGCAGGCAGATCGGCTTGATATAGGGCGGCAGATCGAAGGCTTTTGCCACTGCCTGCACGTCGAACAGCCGGACCCAGACCGAGCCCAGCCCCTGCTCCCAAGCCTCCAGCATCATGTGGGTGCAGACGATGCTGCAATCCATCTCGCCGGTGGTGTAGCCCGGCTCCGTGTGGCTTCTCCAGGTTTTCCGCTCGTCGCTGCAGATCAGAAACACCAGCGGCGCGCCGTAGACGCAGCGGCAGAGGCGGTTGATTTGATCCATATAGTTAATGCTTCCTCCCCCGAACCGCGCGTCAAATTCTCCGGTGGTCATATAGGCAAGAAAGAAGGTGGTGACGTTTTTATAGTCATCCGTCAGGTTTTCGACCATATAGAGGTAGTCGGGGCGCAGGAACGTGCCGACAACGGTGTATTCTTTGCCGGATATCTTCAGCTTGTCGCCCTGTTTCACACCGTTTTCCTCGGCGTATCCGGCGGAAATCAGAATTTCCCCCTCGTTGTGGGTGATGATCAGCGTCGTCGTGCCGTAGCGCCGGTTGATCCTCTCAATAAATTTCAGCACCGAACGGCTCGATTTGGTATCCAGCGCGCCGGTCAGCTCGTCGCAAAGCAGCAGCTTCGGGTTCTTGACCATGGCGCGGGCGATTGCGACGCGCTGCTGCTGACCGCCGGAAAGCACGCGCGGGAAGCGGTAGCGGTATTTTTCAAGATCGAGGGCCCGGAGGATATCCTCCGTTTTAAGCGGTTTTTCGGCAATTTCCGCCACGACCTCTATGTTTTCCTCGAACGTCAGATCCGGGATCAGGTTTTAAAACTGAAAGACAAAACCGACGCTCTGCTTGCGGTAGGCGGTCAGCGCTTTTTTGCCAAGCCCCGTGATCGTCTGTCCGTCCACCGTGACCGTGCCTTCGTCAAGGCTGTCAAGTCCGCCGATCATATTCAGCAGCGTCGATTTGCCGGAGCCAGACGGGCCGAGGATCACGCAGATCTTTCCTTGTTCGAGCGAGAGATCGATGCCGTCGAGCGCATACACCGCCGCCTCGCCCGCGCCATATTGTTTCTTTGCGTTTTTTACTTCGATAAACATATTTTTGCCTCACTTTACCGCAATCACCGTGATCCACGGCTTCTGATCGTGATGATCCGCCGTGACCTTTGAAAACCCCGCCGCCGACAGAGCTGCTTTCAGTTCTTCAACGGTGTAACACTTCATCCCGTCGATGATTTTTTCAAACCTCAGACTCGTTTCATCCGTGCCGTCGGACTCGTTGCAGATCATAAACGTGCCTCCGGTTTTCAGCACGCGGCAGACCTCGGCAAAGCATTTTTCGATCCCCGGCCAGAAATAGACCGTTTCAAACGCCGTTGCCAGATCATGGGAGCAGTCCGGTAAATCGAGCTTGGACACGTCGCCTTGTCTGACGACGCACCGCCCTTCTTTGATCGTTTTTTCGTTGTACGCCCTTGATTTCTCCACCGACAGGTCGGAATAATCGATTGCGATAAGCTTTGAATTCGGGTATTTTTTTAACAGTTCTCCCGCGTTCCGTCCGCCGCCGCAGCCGAGCTCGGCGATCTGTTCGGGGTTTAAGCCTTTCAGATGCAGCATTCCCCAGTCGGCAAGCTTTGCGTGCCCGCCGTTCATACCGCCGAGCATCATTTTACCGAGAAACCCCGCGGGTTTTCTCGTTTGATTCACATACTTCCTGAAAAGTCCCATTTTAAGCCTCCTTCCCGGCAATTGAAAACACAATTCCTTGACGCCCCATTATTTCACGCAGCAAAAGATCCCCTCGGCGTTCAGCGTTTGAACGTTTGCCCGAGAATATAGACCGTCCAGCCTCTTTTTCAGGCTTTCCTTCGTCTCAAAGGGCGGCGTGAAAAAGCCCTTCGGAACGTACAGGTGGGTTACGAACCAATCGGTCCGATTGAGCGACTTCACGTTTGTAAAGAACTTACGCGCGATCATTTTGACGATCCCCGGCATGGCGTTAAAGCGTCGCTCGTAAGCGAGCACCATCAGGCGCCCAACGTCCTCCATTTTGGCGCCGTACCCCTTCAGCACCTCGCCCATGGAGACAAAGCAGTACGCCCCGGTCAGGTTTCTCGTTCCGCTGACGTCATCCCCGCCGATATACGGAAAGCTCTCAAGCAGGTTTTCTTCGTAATGCTTCCATATTTCCGAAAAAACGCCACCCGTATCCGACGCGGGAGATACCTCCAACCGATTATAATTATAAGTTAGCAAGCACTCACTTGTCAAGCCAGTTTTGAAGATTTTCAGTCAGCGCCTTCGCCGGGCAGTCCCGGCTTGGCACGTTCCGCGTCCATCACGATATTGGCTCTTGAAAACCTACTAAACATAGGGTATAATAGGGTTATCAAAAGGCGAGGTGGACAAGATGAGAATCTCGACAAAGGGCAGATATGCTTTGAGAATGCTTTTGGATCTGGCGGAGCACAGCAACGGCGGTTTTGTTGCGCTGGGCGACGTTGCCAAGCGGCAGGAAATCTCCAAGAAATATCTCGAACAAATCGTTTCAATTTTCCATAATTCCGGCTTTTTACGGGCGAACCGTGGCGCGCAGGGCGGGTATATGCTGGCAAAGCCTGCCTCGCAAATCACTGTCGGTGACGTTCTTCGTCTCACAGACGGTCCCCTTGCCCCCGTAGACTGTGCGGGAAGCGACCCGGTGGAATGTAAGCGCAGCGCGAATTGCTGTACGCTTCCGGTGTGGCAGGGATTGTATTGCCTGATTTGCGATTATCTCGATGGGATCACCCTGCAAACGATTCTCGATCAGAAAAGAGAACGAGACAGTTCTAATCACGACGCATAATCCGAGCAAAACGCCCGCCAGAGTCTTCCTTTTCGGCGTCAATGTATTTTGGACAGATGCAGACGTGCATTGGCTTTTCCCGTCCAAAGGAGTATGATTCTTTTATAACATACTAAACAGATAGGCTTTATGTGTTAAAGCCATTGGGTGAACAGATGACATGAATACGATCAACAAACTCTACGTCCATGTCGACGGGATATACTGCGAGCACTGTATCGAGACGATCAAGCTGGCGCTTTGCTCACTTGACGGCGTGGAATCGACGGGGCTGCGTCATAACGTCGCTGAGATTTCCGGTAAATGCCTGCCGCCCGTTGATTTGATCGTCGATACGATCCGGGAAATCGGGTACGCGACAGACAAGTCCAAAATCAGTACAAACCGCTCCAAGGTCTCACGTACGGTGCGGTGGTACGAGTTTCTGCTGATTGCGGCTGCGATCATTACCGTTGCCGTCGGGATTCGTCTGATCTTTGGATACAACATCTTCAATGCAATTCCGACGGTTGACAGCAGGCTCTCCTACGCCATGCTGTTCGTCACGGGGCTGCTCACAAGCATACATTGCATCAGTATGTGCGGTGCGATTGGGATATTTGCGTCGTCGGAATCGAACTCCGTGCGCAGCTTCACACGCCCGCTTCTGTATAACGCTGGACGCGTAATCTCCTATACGGTGATCGGGGGAATCGTGGGGCTTGTGGGAAGCACCTTCAGTATCAACGCGACCATTCGCGGCGTTGTGATCCTCGTCGCGGCTGTGTTCATGCTTTTGATGGCACTTTCCATGATGGGCGTGATCTTCTTTCACCTGCCACGATTTTTCACTGTGCAAACAAGCGGCAAGAGGCTTGGCGCGTTCGTCATCGGGCTGCTCAACGGTCTTATGCCCTGCGGACCCCTGCAGACCATGCAGATATATGCTTTGTCCACCGGCAGCGTTTGGCGTGGCGCGGTTTCCATGGCGCTCTTTGCTCTTGGCACCGTACCGCTCATGCTCCTTTCCGGCGCGGCGCTGAATCTGTCGAAGGGCAAGGGGAAACGCATCATCGGCAAGGTCGCTGCGGTGCTCATGGTAATTCTTTCTGTCTCCATGTTGAACCGGGGGCTCCTCTGTTTTGGCATCGACGTTACAAGCGTCGCTGCGTCGAGATACGACGGTTATATCGCGGCAACCGTGGAGGACGCCATCCAGAGGGTGGACTTTGACCTCAGTTTTGATTCATACGCCGATATCGTAGTGCAAAAAGGGATTCCGGTGAAGATGACTGTCCACGCGGATGAAGGAACGATCACAGGATGCAATAACGAAATCATCAGCCGCGACTTCGGCTTCGACGTACCGCTTTCGGCGGGAGATAATGTGATCGAATTCACCCCAACCGAGGAGGGCGACTTTGTATACACCTGCTGGATGAATATGATATCAAATCACATTCGGGTAATCGACGATATAGACTACTTTGAATAGGAGGGTTTATGGAACACTATCATGTCACGGGAATGAGCTGCGCCGCCTGTCAAGCACGCGTGGAAAAGGCGGTCTCGGAAGTGCCC
>CACXHI010000164.1 GCA_902767395.1 Oscillospiraceae bacterium | reverse complement strand
TTTTACGCTGTGGATCGTTACGCCTCGTTTCGTAAGGTCTGGGGCGATTATTACCGAAGCGGCGGACTGATTCTGTCCGATCGCTATACGACCTCCAACGCCGTCCATCAGGCGTCTAAGGAGGCGGACGCCCATCGCCCTGCTTTTTTCCGGTGGCTCTATGATCTGGAATTCAACCGCTTCGGTCTGCCAAAGCCGGATCTGGTCATCTACCTCGACATGCCGACGGAGCTGACCGAGGTTTTGATGCGCAAGCGCGAGGCTGATACGCACACCCACGCGGATATTCATGAGCGGAACGTAGATTATCTTCGCACCTGCCGAAAAACAGGTCTGGAGGCAGCTGCATATTATGGGTGGACGGTGATCTCCTGCGCCCGGGACGGAGACATTCGCAGCATCGAGGACATTCATCAGCAGATCTATGACCGGGTTCGCCGCGCACTGGACGGCAGTGCAGACTGACGGCGGACGGTCAAAACGAAACGAAAGGAGCATTGCAAAATGGTTTATATTCTGCTTGGAAATGGGTTTGAAGAAATTGAAGCTCTGACGCCCTGTGATCTGCTGCGGCGCGCGGGAATCGAGGTTGCGTTGGTTGGTGTCAACGGGATTGAGATCGTCGGCTCGCACAAGATTTCGGTGCGGGCGGATCTTCCTCTCGATGCGGTTCACGTCGAAACGATGGACATGCTGGTGCTTCCGGGCGGTCTGCGCGGCGTGGAATCCATTCTGAACTGCCGCGCTGCGCTTGAGTTGACAAAGCGCGCGTGGCGGGAGGAAAAATTTGTGTGCGCCATTTGTGCAGCCCCAACCATTCTCGCCAAGCTTGGGCTTGTGGAGGGCGCACCGGTGACCTGCTATCCGGGCAAGGAGAAGGAAATGGGCGAGGCGCAGTTGGTAAACGCCGGCGTCGTGCGTCATGGTCGATTGATTACCGGCCGCGCAGCCGGCAGCGCAATTGATTTCTCGCTGGCGTTGATCGAAGCGCTGCGCGGTGCAGAAGAGGCAAAGCGGATCGCTGCGCAAATTGTCTATTCACACTGACGATTGATTCGAGGAGGGAGGAGACGACCTTGGCAGACGAACCCAAGAGAACCGAAGATCAGGAGGAGCAGGCCTTTACGCCCGACTTCGGCACGACCTTCGACGATTACGGAGAATACCGGGAGCCGGGAACGGAGCCGCCTGAACGCGCACCGGCCAGAAAGCGGCATATTAAGCGGATTCGGTTTCCCCACCTGTTCTGGCTGGCTGCCGGGCTTGCGACTGCAGTTGTGCTTGGCGTTCTGGCCTCGAATATTGGCTGGAAGTTGGCCGATGACGTGCTGGCCCTGACCCGACCGGATCAGGAGGTCGAGGTCGTGATCAACGAATCGGACGACTTGGAAGACATTGCTGCGACGTTGAAGCAGGCCGGAGCAATTGAATACGAGTGGCTGTTTAAGCTCTATTGCAAATTCAGCGGCTCGGAGCACTATTTCGATCCCGGCGTCTATACCATCAATCTGACGTGCGATTATCACGCGCTTGTGAATAATCTGATGGCCAGCGCCAGCTCCCGCGGCACTGTGACTGTGATGATTCGTGAGGGCGCCAACTGCTTTGACGTTTTTGAGCTTCTGGAGCAGAGCGGTGTCTGCTCCAAGGAAAAGCTGGAGGAAACCGCTGCCAACTACCATTTCGATTTTGTTTTTTTGAAAGACATTCCCTACGGAGAAACCAATCGACTTGAGGGGTATCTCTTTCCGGACACTTATATTTTCTATCTCAAGGATGAGCCGGAGCGGGTGATTGCCAAGCTGCTGCAAACCTTCGAGAGCCGTCTGGACGAGGAGGATCTGGAGCTGATTGAGGAAAGCCCCTATACCCTGCGGCAGATTCTGACCTTGGCCTCCATCGTCGAGGGAGAGGCCGCAAACGACGAGGAACGCGACAAGATTGCCTCCGTCATGTTCAATCGTCTGAACAACTGGGAGATTCCCCTGCTCGGCATGGACTCCACCGTTTTTTACGGTGCAAAGCTTTTGGGAACAACCTTCTCCACAGAGCTTGACAGTCCCTATAACACCTACCTGCACAGGGGAATCCCGGTCGGCCCGATCTGCAACCCCGGTATGAATTCGATTCGTGCCGTTCTTCACCCGGCGGACACCAAGTACTACTACTTTGCAACCGGCGTGGACGGCTTGAACCATTTCTTCACGAATGGGGATGACTTTGCTGCGTTCCTGAGCTCAGACGAGTACGAGCCGATTGTTCCCGGATAGAGAGAATCGCAAGGCATGAAAAAAATGGAACTTCTCGCCCCTGCGGGGGACATGGAAAAGCTGAATATGGCCGTTCGCTACGGAGCCGACGCGGTGTATCTGGCAGGGACCTCCTTTGGGATGCGCTCCTTTGCCGGGAATTTTACCCCGGAGGAGCTGCCGCGCGCCGTGGAGCTTGCGCACAGCTTCGGCGTTCGCACCCACGTCACGGTCAACACCATGGCGCGCGGCGACGAGCTGGAGCGGTTGCCTGCACACTTGGAGTTGCTGAACGACGCCGGGGTAGATGCGTTGATCGTTGCCGATCTCGGCGCCTTTCGGATGGCTCAGACCTACGCCCCACGTTGCGAGCTTCACGTCTCCACGCAGGTGAGCGTCGCTAATCACGCCTCTGCGACCGCGTGGTTTGAACTTGGCGCAAAACGGGTTGTCCTTGCGCGGGAGCTGTCGCTGGAAGAAATTGCCGCGATTCGCGCCAAGACGCCGCCTGCGCTGGAGCTGGAGGTCTTCGCACATGGCGCCATGTGCGTGTCCTATTCCGGTCGCTGCCTGCTGTCGAATTATATGACCGGGCGCGACTCCAACCGCGGCGCGTGTGCGCAGCCCTGCCGTTATCAGTATTATCTGATGGAGGAGAAGCGGCCCGGAGAATATTTCCCGGTCTTTGAGGACGAAAAAGGGACCTATATCATGAATTCGCGCGATATGTGCATGATTGACCATCTGGACGATCTGATGCGCGTGGGGGTTGACTGCATTAAGCTGGAGGGCCGTGCAAAATCCGCCTATTATGCCGCGATTGTCACAGGCGCGTATCGTCACGTTCTGGACGATGTGGCTGGGGGAAGGCCCGTGGACCCAATCTGGCGCAATGAGGTAGAAAAACTCTCCCATCGCCACTATTCCACCGGCTTCTTCTACGGCCAACCGGGCCAGTACTATGAGGACTCGCGCTATATTCGGGAATATCAGGTTGTAGCTATCATACAGGAATGCGACGCCGACGGCAATGCGCTTGCGAGTCTGCGCAACAAGTTTTCTCTCGGAGAGCCGCTGGAAGCGGTCGGGCCGAATCTGCGTCCGTTTTCCTTGAAGGCCGCTCAGCTCCGATCCTTGGAGGGGGAGCCCCTGTCTGAGGTCCGAACGCCGCAAATGATGTTTCGCATGAAGCTGCCCTGCCAGGTTCCCGCATGGACAATTCTGCGGCATCAGGTGGATTTGTCTGCAAGCTGAGCGCATCTTACAGCGAAAACCGTCCGGTATCACGCGCCGGGCGGTTTCCGTTTTCAGTTGGCGGAAGAATCGGAAACGAAGCGGAAATTCCCCTTGGTTTTCCCACTTTCCCGATAGACTTTTTCTGGGAAATGTGATAGAATAGGACCGATTTATAAAAGAGGAGGCGTTTTCATGGAAAAACGTGTTTTAGAAGGACTCCAGCCTGCACGGGCCCTGTATTACTTTGAGGAAATTTCAAAGATTCCCCACGGTTCCCGGAATACCAAACAGATCAGCGACTATCTGGTAGGCTTTGCCAAGGCGCACGGTCTTCGCTACGCGCAGGACGAGGTTAACAACGTGGTGATCTACAAGGACGCTGCGCATGGCTATGAGAACCATCCTGTTGTAATCCTTCAGGGCCACATGGATATGGTAGCGGAGAAGACGAAGGACAGCGCTTTCGATTTCACCAAGGACCCGCTCGATCTGCGTACGGACGGCGAGTTCATCTGGGCGGAGGGCACCACGCTTGGCGGTGACGACGGGATCGCCGTTGCGTTCGCCCTTGCAATTCTGGAAGCAGACGATCTGCCGCATCCGGCGCTCGAGTGTGTGTTTACCGTGGATGAGGAGGTCGGCATGGATGGCGCCGCCGCTCTTGATCCGACTCTGCTCCAGGGGCGCGTTTTCCTGAACTGCGACTCTGAGGCCGAGGGTATTCTGA